>NZ_JBJHAJ010000011.1:0-136702 GCF_054051015.1 Blastococcus sp. SYSU DS0616 | reverse complement strand
GTGGCGGTCCGGCGTACGGCTCGTCGGCCGGACCGCCACCGGTCCCCTGGAAGGTCATCCCGCCGTCGCCACCGTGCGGGCCGCCGCGAGCCGGGCCATCGTCCGCTCGCGCCCGAGCAGTTCCATCGACTCGTACAGCGGCGGGGACACCGTGCGCCCGCTGACGGCGACCCGCACCGGCCCGAAGGCCTGCCGCGGCTTGCGCCCCAGGCCCTCGACCAGCGCGTCCTTGAGCGCCTGCTCGATGGCCGGGGTGGTCCACTCCGGCAGCTCGCGCAGCGCCGCCTCCGCCGCGTCCAGCACCTCGACCGCGCTGTCCCCCGCGAGCTGCTTCTCCGCCGCCTGTGGGTCGATGGTGACCTCGTCGACGAACAGGAAGCCCAGCAGCCCGACGGCCTCGGAGAGCACCACCATGCGCTCCTGGGCCAGCGGCGCGATCGCCCGCAGCACCGACTCCTGCTCGGCGGTGGGCGGCTCGGCGACCAGCCCGGCGCCCGCCAGGTACGGCACCACCCGGGCGGTGAACTCCTCGACCGGCAGGGAACGCAGGTGGGTGGCGTTGATCGCCTCGGCCTTCTTCAGGTCGAACCGCGCCGCGTTCGCGTTCACCTTCGTGACGTCGAACGCCTCCACCATCTCAACGACCGAGAAGATGTCGCGGTCGTCGGCGATCGACCAGCCCAGCAGCGCGAGGTAGTTGACCAGCCCCTCGGGGAGGAAGCCGCGCTCCCGGTAGACGTCGAGATTGGACGTGGGGTCGCGCTTGGACAGCTTCTTGGTGCCCTCGCCGGTGACCAGCGGGAGGTGGCCGAACCGGGGGGTGCCCTGCGCAACGCCGATGTCGGTGAGCGCCGCGTACAGGGCCAGCTGGCGCGGGGTCGAGGGCAGCAGGTCCTCGCCGCGGAGGACGTCGGTGATGCCCATCAGGGCGTCGTCGACCGGGTTCACGAAGGGGTAGAGCGGGGCGCCGTTGCCGCGCACGAGCACGAAGTCGGGCACCGCACCCGCGGCGAAGCGCACCTCCCCGCGGACCAGGTCGGTCCAGCTGAGGTCCTCGTCGGGCATCTTCAGCCGCAGTACCGGGGACCGGCCCTCGTCGCGGAAGGCCTGCTTCTGGGCGTCGGTGAGGAACCGGTCGTGGTTGTCGTAGCCGAGCTTGGGGTCCTCGCCGGCGGCGCGGCGCCGGGCGTCGACCTCCTCGTTGGTCGAGAACGACTCGTAGGCGTGGCCGGCCTCGAGCAGCTTCGCGGCCACCTCCCGGTAGACGTCGTGCCGCTCGGACTGCCGGTACGGGCCGTTCGGGCCCCCGACCTCCGGCCCCTCGTCCCAGTCCAGCCCGAGCCAGCGCAGGCTGTCGAGCAGGTGCCGGTAGGACTCCTCGGAGTCGCGGGCGGCGTCGGTGTCCTCGATGCGGAAGACGAACGTGCCGCCGTGGTGGCGGGCGTGCGCCCAGTTGAAGAGGGCCGTGCGGATCAGCCCGACGTGGACCAGCCCGGTTGGCGACGGGCAGAAGCGGGTGCGCACGGTCATCGGGCGCCACCGGCCGTCGAGACGGCGTCGGCCGCCGTCACGGTGTTGGTCAGCGTGCCGAGGCCCTGGATGCTGCACGCCACGGTCTGGCCGGGGCGGATCGGGCCCACGCCCGAGGGGGTGCCGGTGAGCACCACGTCGCCGGGCAGCAGCGTCATCACCTGCGAGATGTAGGAGATGAGCGTGGGGACGGCGAAGAGCAGCTGGCTGGTGCGCCCGGACTGGCGGCGCTCGCCGTCGACGTCGCAGGTCACCTCCAGGTCGCCGGCGTCGAGGCCGATGCCGGCCAGATCGGTCTCGATCCACGGCCCGAGCGGGCAGAAGGAGTCGAAGCCCTTGGCGCGGGTCCACTGCCCGTCGCTCCGCTGCATGTCCCGCTCGGTGACGTCGTTGCCGATCGTGTAGCCGAACACGCTGCCCAGCGCCTGCTCCGGCGTGACGTTGCGGGCCCCGCGGGCGCCGATCACCACAGCGAGCTCCACCTCGTGGTGCACGTTCGTGCTGCCGGGCGGGATGCGGATGGCGTCGCCGGGGCCGATGACCGACGTCGAGGGCTTGAGGAACAGCAGCGGTTCCTTCGGGGCCTCCCCGGTGTTCATCTCCTTGACGTGCTCGGCGTAGTTCTTCCCGACGCACACGACCTTGCTCGGCAGGATCGGCGAGAGCAGCCGGATGTCGGCCTGCGCGTAGCGGGTACCGGTGAAGGAGATCTGGCCGAAGGGGTGGCCCTCGATCTGGGCGACCTGGCCGTCCCCGTCGAGGACGCCGAAGGACATGCCCTGAGGAGAGGCGAAACGGACGATGCGCACGAGCCGAGGTTAGTCGCGCGCCGTTCTGCCTATCGTCCGCCCATGGCCTGCCGGTTCAGCGAACTCGTCCTCGACAGCCGGGACCCCGAGTCCCTCGCCGCCTTCTGGGCGGCGGTGCTGGGCTACCGGGTGCTGGGACGGGAGGAGAACGGCGAGGTCGAGATCGGGCCCGAGGCGGGATTCGGCGGGCCGGCGCCCACGCTCATCTTCCAGCCGGTGGCCGAGCCCACCCCGGGCAAGGTGCGGCTGCACATCGACGTCAACCCGACCGACCGCGACCAGGCCGCCGAGCTGCAACGGCTGCTCGACCTGGGCGCGACACCGGCCGACGTCGGGCAGTCCGGCGACGAGAGCTTCCACGTGCTGGCCGACCCGGAGGGCAACGAGTTCTGCCTGCTGAGGACGCGGCTGGAGCCGCTGTAGGTAGCGCGGCTCCGCCCGTCAGGGGGACGGCAACTGGCCGCGGTATCGCGGCGAGTGGGGCCCGGAGGGTCCCGGGCAGCCGCGACGGAGCCGCTCCGCCCGTCAGGGGGACGGCAACTGGCCGCGGTGTCGGCCGGAGGCCGACAATGTGACCGTGATCCTGATCGTCGTGAAGTTCCCCGTCCGTCCCGAGCGCGCCGACGAGTGGACCGGGCTGGCCGCCGACTACGCCCGCGCGGTGAATGCCGAGGAGGGCTCGCTGTTCTTCGAGTGGTCGCGGAGCCTGGAGGAGCCCGACACCTACGTCTGCGTCGAGGGCTTCCGCGACGCAGACGCGGGCGCCGCCCACGTGGCCACCGACGCCTTCAAGCGCTTCGTCGAGCAGGCGCCGGACCTGGTGTCGGCGCAGCCGCAGATCATCTACGTGGACGCGCCCGAGGTCGCCGGGTGGGGCCCGATGGGTGAGATCCAGCCGCGCTGACAGCTCAGGTGCGGCCCTTCCTGCTGCTGTCCTCCCGCCCGGAGGACCAGGCAGCCGACGAGGAGTACGCCTCGTTCCTGCGGTGCACCGCGCTGCCTGCTCGGCGCCTGCACCGGATCCGCTTGGAGACGGGGCCGCTGCCTGCGATCGACCTCGACGACTACGCGGGCGTCTTCCTCGGCGGCGGACCGTTCAACTCCTCCGACGAGGAGAAGTCGGCCGTCCAGGTGCGGGTGGAGCGCGAGGTCGGCGGCCTGCTCGACGAGATCGTCGACCGGGACCTGCCGTTCTTCGGCGCCTGCTACGGGATCGGCACCCTCGGCACCCACCAGGGCGGGGTCGTGGACCGCGCGTTCGGCGAGCCGGTGTCGGCGGTGGAGGTGACGGTGACCCCGGAGGGGCGGGAGGACCCGCTGCTGGCCGGGGTGCCCGACCGCTTCGCGGCCTTCGTCGGCCACAAGGAGGCATGCCGCGTCCTCCCACCGACCGCGGTGCTGCTGGCCTCGTCCGAGACCTGCCCGGTGCAGATGTTCAAGGTGAAGGAGAACGTCTACGCCACGCAGTTCCACCCGGAGCTCGACGTGGCGGGGATCGTCCAGCGGGTGCGCATCTACCAGCACGCCGGCTACTTCGCGCCGAGCGAGGTGGAGGCGGTCGTCGAACGGCTGACCCCCGCGGTGGTGACCGCGCCCGGCCGACTGCTGGCGAACTTCGTCGCCCGCTACGGCTGAGGCCGGCGGATCACCGCGTAGGTGAGCGCGTCGACGAGCGCGTGCCACGACGCCTCCACGATGTTGGCGTGGACGCCGACGGTGGTCCACTCCCCCACCCCGTCGGTGGTGTCGATGAGCACGCGGGTGGTGGCGCTCGTGCCGCCCTTCCACCCCAGGATGCGGACCTTGTAGTCGGCCAGGGAGACGTCGGCCAGCTGCGGGTAGCGGTGCACCAGCGCCTGGCGGAGCGCGTTGTCCAGGGCGTTCACCGGGCCGTTGCCCTCGCCGGTGCTGATGATCCGCTCGCCGTCGACGTGCACCTTCACCGTCGCCTCGCTGACGACGACGCCGTTGCCCCAGTGCTCGACGGAGGTGCGGTAGCTCTCCAGCTCGAACAGGGGCGGCGGCGCCTCCGGCAGCTGGGCGCGCAGCAGCAGCTCGAAGGAGGCGTCGGCGGCCTCGAAGGACCAGCCGTCGGCCTCCAGCACCTTGACCTGGTCCACGACCCGGCCGATGGCGTCGGACTGGCCGGAGAGGTCCACGCCCAGCTCGCGCCCCTTCAGCTCGACCGACGCCCGGCCGGCCATCTCCGTGACCAGGATGCGCATGTCGTTGCCGACCACCGCGGGGTCGAGGTGGTTGTACAGCTCCGGGCTGACCTTGATCGCGCTGGCGTGCAGCCCCGCCTTGTGCGCGAACGCCGAGGCGCCCACGTAGGGCTGGTGGTCGTCGGGGGCGATGTTGGCCAGTTCGGCGATCGCGTGGCTGACCCGCTGCAGCTCCGGGAGGCACTCGGCGGGCACCGCGGGGATGCCCATCTTGGTGACCAGGTTGGCGATCAGCGCGAACGTGTCGGCGTTGCCGGCCCGCTCCCCGTAGCCGTTCGCCGTCCCCTGCACGTGGGTGACGCCGGCCTCGACCGCGGCCAGGGTGTTGGCCACGGCGCACCCGGTGTCGTCCTGGCAGTGGATGCCCAGCTTGCCGTCCACGCGGGATGCCACGTCGGCGACCACACGCCCCACCCCCATGGGCAGCATGCCGCCGTTCGTGTCGCACAGGACGCCCACCTCCGCCCCGGCGTCGAACGCCGCCTGCAGCACGCGCACCCCGTAGTCCGGGTCGGCGGCGTAGCCGTCGAAGAAGTGCTCGCAGTCGAGGAACACCCGCCGGCCGGCGGCGACGAAGAAGGCGACGGTGTCGGCCACCATCGCCAGGTTCTCCTCCAGGGTGGTGCGCAGCGCCTCCCGCACGTGCCGCACGTCGGACTTCGCCACCAGGCAGACCACCGGCGTCTCCGCGTCGAGCAGGGCGCGGACCTGCGGGTCGTCGGCCACCGCGACGCCGGCCTTGCGGGTGGACCCGAACGCCACCAGCTGGGCGTGCTCGAGCTTCAGCTCGGTCCGCGCCCGGGCGAAGAACTCGGTGTCCTTGGGGAGGGCACCCGGCCAGCCACCCTCGATGTACCCGACCCCGATCTCGTCGAGCAGCCGGGCCACCGCCAGCTTGTCGGCGACCGAGTAGCTGACCCCCTCCCGCTGGGCGCCGTCGCGCAGCGTGGTGTCGAAGACGTGGAAGTCGGTCTCGGTGGTCACGGTGTCTCCCGGGGATGGCAAGGGCCGAACACGAAAAAGACCCCCCGGGTACGGGAGGTCTGCGCGCAGTCGGGGAGGTGACTGCGCGCTAGGCGATGATGATCGTGCCGCTGGTGTGCATCGCCGACCATGAAAGCACGGGAGGCGCGGTGCGCGGCACCCCCGTCCCGGAAACCGGGCGACGGGCCACCGCCTGCGCTGGTACCCACTCCTGGTGATCCCGACCGAGTGGACCCCCGTGCACCGCCCCGTCGACGGCGAGCTGGTGGGCTGGCTGGCACCCGACGGCGCCGCCGGCCAGGTGCGCCCGGTGCTGCTCACCGGCGCTCCCCTGGCCGGCCCCCGGTCCCCCGGCGACGCCGCGGCGCTGCTGCGCACCGAGGGGCTGCGCGCACTGGACCGGCGGTGGTGGGCCCGGCTGCCCGAGCCGTTCCCCGTCGGCACCGTCGCGGCCGGGGAGCCGGGCGAGGACTGGACCTGGCAGCCGGTCGTGCTGGTGGAGTCCTCCCCCGCCGGCTGCACGGTGCGCCCGGAGTGGCCCGCCCCGGGCGAGACCGGGCGCGCCGTCCTCCCGGTGCCGGTCGGCGACCTGCTGCGCGAGCAGCCTCCGGAGGGCTGAGACGTCACCCCCGGTCGGGGACCCGGGCGCGCAGCCGGTCGCTGAACTCGACGTCGTAGGGCAGACCCCGGAGGTCCTCCGCGACGACCTCGACACCCGCGGCGCGCAGCAGCTCGGCGAGCCATTCCCAGGGGTGGTCCTCGCCGGTGTCCTCCGCATCGTCCGGGAGCACGGTCGTGCGCACGTCGTCGGCCAGGTGCGCGAGGGTCAGGCCCTGCCACGGGTCCGCACCGCCGCCGAGCGTGAACCCCCGCTCGTCGTGCAGCCGGATGCGGCGCCCGTCCGCCAGGACGGCGAACTCCTCGACGCGGAACGAGATGCCGCCCGGATCGAGGACCGGCTCGTCGGGGGCCGGCACGTACGGCGCGTACCCCCACCGCGAGGTGGCGCGCTCGCCCGCCCGCGCGTCGTCGCCCTCGGCGCCGGCGAGCAGCCGTCGGCGGGCTTCCTCCTCGGTCACCAGGTCGCACCATGCGCCCAGCCCGACCACCGGCGTCCCCACGACCCGACCGTAGCGCCGGCCGGAAGGTCAGCCGCCGGCGAGAGCGGCCAGCCTGTCGCCGACGTCGGACGTGCGGATCGTCGCCCGCGGGTCGCGGGTGGACAGGTCGAAGGCGACGGCGGCGTCCACCTTGCGCGCCTGCTCGGTACGGCCCAGGTGCTCCAGCAGCAGCCCGACCGAGAGCACGGTCGCGGTCGGGTCCGCGATGCCCTGACCGGCGATGTCGGGGGCGGAGCCGTGCACCGGCTCGAACATGCTCGGGTTGGCCCCCGAGGCGTCGAGGTTGCCGCTGGCCGCCAGGCCGATGCCCCCGGTCACGGCGGCTGCGACGTCGGTGACGATGTCGCCGAAGAGGTTGTCGGTGACGATGACGTCGTAGCGGCCCGGGTCGGTGATGAAGAACATCGACGCGGCGTCGACGTGCTGGTAGGCGACGGTGACCTCAGGGAACTCGACCGACACCTCCTCCACGATCCGCGACCAGAGCCCGCCGGCGTGGGTCAGCACGTTGGTCTTGTGGATCAGCGTCAGGTGCTTGCGCGGGCGCGCCACGGCCCGCTCGAACGCGTAGCGGACGACCCGCTCCACCCCGAAGGCGGTGTTGAGGCTGACCTCGGTGGCGATCTCCTGCGCGGTGTCCTTGCGCAGCACACCGCCGTTGCCGACGTAGGGACCCTCGGTCCCCTCGCGGACGCACAGCATGTCGATCGGGCCGGGCTCGACCAGCGGGCTGCGCACACCGTCGAACAGCTTCGCCGGGCGCAGGTTGACGTGGTGGTCCAGCTCGAAGCGCAGCCGCAGCAGGAGCCCGCGCTCGAGGATGCCCGGGGGCACGCTCGGGTCACCGATGGCACCGAGCAGGATCGCGTCGTGCCGGCGCAGCTCGTCGAGCACCGTGTCGGGCAGCAGCTCCCCCGTCCGCTGCCACCGCGCGGCACCCAGGTCGTAGGGGGTCGTCTCCAGGTCGGGGGCGACCGCGCGGAGGACCTTGAGTCCCTCCGCCACGACCTCGGGTCCGATGCCGTCTCCGGGGATCACTGCCAGGCGCATGGGAAGGGACCCTAGGTCAGGGGGTGGGGTGTTCGGCGGGCCGGGCCGCGCGTGGCCCCACCCCGCCGGGTCCTTGCCCCCGTGTGGGCGCACCGACATCCTGGGCACCGAAGCCGGCGCGGGCCGGCCCCGACGGAGGAGAACAGTGAGCCAGTCCGACGACCAGGGTCGAAACGATCCCCAGTCCTCCGCTCCTGGGAACGGGCAGGACCACGGCCAGCCCCCGTACGGGCAGCAGCAGCACGGGCAGCCCCAGCACGGTCAGCAGCAACACGGGCAGGGCCAGTACGGGCAGCAGCAGTACGGGCAACCCCAGTACGGGCAGCACCAGTACGGGCAGAGCCCCTACGGCCAGCCCCAGTACGGGCAGCCCCAGTACGGGGAGCAGCAGTACGGGCAGAGCCCCTACGGCCAGCCGGGGTACGGCACGCCGGCCCCCTACGGTCAGCAGTACCCGCAGCCGTACGGCCCGTACGGCGCTCCCGGCGTCCCCGCCAAGCCGGCCGGCGTGATCACCGCGGCCGTGCTCGGTTTCGTCTACGGCGCCATCGGGCTGCTGGTCACCTTCTTCCTCTTCGTCGTGGGCGCGGCCGCCAGCGGCGCCGGCGGCGGGCTGGACGAGGAGATCCCCGGCTTCGGGGCGGTGACCGGTGCCGTCGGGGGCGTGCTGATCGGCTTCGGTGTGCTGGCCCTGGCCTGGACCGTCGTCATGATCTGGGGGGCGGTCTGGGCCCTCACCGGTCGCAGCCGGGTGCCGCTGCTGGTCGGCGGTTCGATCGCCCTGGCCTTCACCACCATCGGCCTGCTCGGCACCCTGGCCGACGGCACCGCCGGCGATGTCGTGGTGAACCTGATCTTCTTCCTGGCTGCCCTGGCGATCGTCGTCCTGCTGGCCATGAAGCCGGCCACGCAGTTCTTCGCCGCGCACCGCTACCGGCGTACCGGTCACTGAACCGGGTGCTTCCGGCCGGAACGGCCCGTTCCGGTCTGCCAGGCCCCCCTGCAGGTGTGAGGATTGCTACAACCCGCGTCCGTCGGCCCCGACGGATCCCTCGAGCAGGAGGTAGCTGCGATGTCCGGCCCCACGCCCGGTTCCGAGCCCGACCACCCGCAGGGAGGGTCGCCGCAGGGGCAGCCCGGCTGGGGCCCGCCGCCCGGCCAGCAGCCCGGCCAGGGCTACGGTCAGGGCCAGGGCTACGGCCAGGGGTACGGCCAGCAGCCCGGTGGCTACCCCGCCGCCCCGGCCGGCTACGGGCAGGCGCCCGCCGGCCAGCGCCCGGGTCAGGTGACGGCGGCCGCCGTCATCGGGGTGGTCATCGGCGGGCTCGGGACCCTCGGCGGACTGCTGACCCTCTTCGCGATCGGTGCGGTCTTCGAGGTCGACGTCCTGCTGGGCATCCTGGCGCTGCTGTCGTTCGCGGCCGCCGTCGTCCTGCTGATCGGCGGCATCCAGGTGCTGCGTGGCCAGGACCCGAAGCTGCTCCTCCTCGGCAGCTACGCGTCGATCGGCCTGCAGCTGCTGTACCTGCTCTGGAGCCTGGTGCAGGAGGAGGGCTTCATCTTCACCGGGCTGCTCGGCTTCGTGCTGCCGGTCCTCATCGTCGTGCTGCTGCGCAGCGGCCAGTCCCAGCAGTACTTCGCGGCCCGGGGCCAGTCCGTCTGAGTCCCCACCCCACGCGAGACGGCCCCCGCTGCGTGCGCAGCGGGGGCCGTGGTCGTCGTGCGGCCCGGATCAGTTGCGGGCGGCCGTACCGGTGTAGTCGTCGGACGCCGAGACCCAGCTCATCAGCCCACGCAGCTTGCGCCCGGTCTCCTCGATCGGGTGCGCCTCGGCGGCGGCCCGCTTGGCCTTGAAGTCGGGCGCGCCGGCGTCCTGGTCGGCGATGAAGGCCGCGGCCCAGGAGCCGTCCTTGATCGCGCCGAGGACCTCCTTCATCGACTCCTTGACCCGGGCGTCGATGACCTTGGGCCCGGAGGTGTAGTCGCCGTACTCGGCGGTGTCGGACACCGACCAGCGCTGCTTGGCGATGCCGCCCTCGTACATGAGGTCGACGATCAGCTTCAGCTCGTGCAGGCACTCGAAGTAGGCGACCTCCGGCTGGTAGCCGGCCTCGGTCAGCGTCTCGAACCCGGCGGTGATCAGCGCGCTGGCGCCACCGCACAGGACGGCCTGCTCACCGAACAGGTCGGTCTCGGTCTCCTCGGCGAAGGTGGTCTTGATGACGCCGGCGCGGGTGCCCCCGATCCCCTTCGCGTACGAGAGCGCGAGCGCCTGCGCGCTGCCGCTGGCGTCCTGCTCCACGGCGATCAGGCAGGGCACGCCCTTGCCGTTCTCGAACTCGCGGCGCACCAGGTGGCCGGGGCCCTTCGGGGCGACCATCGCGACGTCGACACCGGCCGGGGGCTTGATGTACCCGAACCGGATGTTGAAGCCGTGGCCGAAGAACAGCGCGTCGCCGTCCTGCAGGTTGGGCTCCACCGACTCGGCGTAGAGGTGCCGCTGCACGTGGTCCGGCGCCAGGATCATGATCAGGTCGGCCTCGGCGGCCGCCTCGGCGGGCGTGACCACCCGCAGCCCCTCGGCCTCGGCCTTCGCCCGGCTCTTGGACCCCTCGGGCAGGCCGACGCGGACGTCGACGCCGGAGTCGCGCAGCGACAGCGCGTGGGCGTGCCCCTGGCTGCCGTAGCCCAGGACGGCGACGGTCCGCCCCTGGATGATCGAGAGGTCGGCGTCGTCGTCGTAGAAGATCTCGGCGGCCATGCTGGTGGTTGTTCCCTTCGGTAGGTGACGTGCTGGAACGGCCCCGTCGCAGGGGCCCGCGGCGTGCGGAGCGCGTCGTGGGGGGCGACGGGGTCCTTGCTCAGGCGGTGCGCTCGACCGGGCGCAAGGTACCGGCGCCGGACATCGCCCGCGGCCCCCGGCCCAGGGCGACGGTCCCCGACTGGGCCATCTCCTTGATCCCGAGGGGGGCGAGCACGGCCAGCAGGGCCTGGAGCTTGTCGGGCGTCCCGGTGGCCTCGAGGGTCACCGTGTCGGGGTTGACGTCGACGACGCGGGCGCGGAACAGCTCGGCGGTCTGCAGCACCTGGGTGCGCTCGGCCATCGGCGCGCGCACCTTCACGAGCAGCAGCTCGCGCTGCACGGCGGCCTCGCCGTCCAGCTCGACGATCTTGATGATCTCGATCAGCTTGTTGAGCTGCTTGGTGATCTGCTCGAGCGGCTGGCTCTCCGCGTCCACGACGATCGTCATGCGGGACAGGTCGGGGTTCTCGGTCGGCCCGACGGCGAGGGACTCGATGTTGAAGCCGCGACGGCTGAACAGCGCCGAGACGCGGGCCAGCACACCCGACTTGTTCTCGACGAGGACCGACAGTGTGTGACGGGACATGGGTGCGCTCCTCAGACCTGGCCGTCGCCGAAGACCGGGCGCAGGTCGCGCGCGGCCAGGATCGCGTCGTTGCTGGCGCCGGCGGCGACCATCGGCCACACCTGGGCGTCGGCCCCGACGACGAAGTCGATGACCACCGGCGCGTCGTTGATGGCCATGGCCTTCTCGATGACGGCGTCGACGTCGTCCTTGCTCTCGCACCGCAGCCCGACGCAGCCCAGCGCCTCCGCCAGGGCGACGAAGTCGGGGATGCGCACCGGCTTGGGCGAGCCGTCGGGGTTGCGCGCGTGCAGCTTGGTGTTGGAGTAGCGGCCCTCGTAGAAGAGGGTCTGCCACTGCCGGACCATGCCGAGGTTGCCGTTGTTGATGACGGCGACCTTCACCGGGATGCCCTCGATGGCGCAGGTGGCGAGCTCCTGGTTGGTCATCTGGAAGCAGCCGTCGCCGTCGATGGCCCACACGGTGGTGTCGGGGCAGCCGTACTTGGCGCCCATCGCCGCCGGGACGGCATAGCCCATGGTCCCGAGGCCACCGCTGTTGAGCCAGGTGCCCGGCTTCTCGTACCTGATGAACTGGGCCGCCCACATCTGGTGCTGACCGACGCCGGAGGTGTAGATCGCCTCCGGACCGGCGATCGCGCCCAGTCGCTCGATGACGTACTGCGGCGACAGCGCGCCGTCCTCGGGCCAGTCGTAGCCGAGCGGGTAGCGCTCGCGCCAGTCGTCGAGCTGCGCCCACCACGCCGCCAGGTCCGGCGTGCGGCCGGCCGCGTGCTCGGCGCGCAGGGCCTCGACCAGCTGCGCGATGGTCTCCTTGGCGTCGCCCACGATCGGCACGTCGGCCTTGCGGTTCTTGCCGATCTCGGCGGGGTCGATGTCTGCGTGGACGACCAGGGCGCCGGGCGCGAAGCTGGAGAGCTCGCCGGTCACCCGGTCGTCGAACCGCGCCCCGAGCGCCACGATCACGTCGGACTTCTGCAGGGCGGTCACCGCCGCGACCGTGCCGTGCATGCCCGGCATGCCCAGGTGCTGGGGGCTGCTGTCGGGGAACGCCCCCCGGGCCATCAGGGTGGTGACGACGGGGGCGCCGGTCAGCTCGGCGAGCTCGGCCAGCTCCGCGGTCGCCTGCGCCTTGAGCACCCCGCCGCCGACGTAGAGGACCGGGCGACGGGCGCCGGCGATCAGGCCGGCCGCCTCGCGGACCTGCTTGCCGTGCGGGCGCGTCGTCGGCTTGTAGCCCGGGAGGTCGAGCCGGGGCGGCCAGGTGAAGTCGGTGGTCGCCTGCAGGACGTCCTTGGGGATGTCGACCAGGACGGGGCCGGGGCGGCCGGTGGAGGCGAGGTGGAACGCCTCGGCGATGCGCTGCGGGATCTCCTCCGCCGTCGTCACCAGGAAGTTGTGCTTGGTCACCGGCATCGTGATGCCGCGGATGTCCGCCTCCTGGAAGGCGTCGGTGCCGATGGCCGCGCTCGGGACCTGGCCGGTGATCGCCACGATCGGGACCGAGTCCATGTAGGCGTCGGCGAGCGGGGTCACCAGGTTGGTGGCGCCGGGGCCGGAGGTGGCCATGCAGACGCCGACCCGGCCGGTGGCCTGGGCGTACCCGGTGGCCGCGTGCCCGGCGCCCTGCTCGTGCCGGACGAGGACGTGGTGGACGTGCGAGTCGAACAGCGGGTCGTACGCCGGGAGGATCGCCCCGCCGGGGATGCCGAAGACGACGTCGACGCCGACCGCCTCGAGGGACCGGACGAGGCTCTGCGCGCCGGTGATGCCGGTGGCCGGCTGGGCGGTGGCCTCGGCCACGGAGCGGGCCGTGGTCTCGACGCCGGTCAGCGCGGCGGCGGCCTCGCGGGTGGCGGCCTCGGAGTGGGGGGCCTCGTTCGGGGTGCTGGTCATCGCGCGGATCTCCTGTGCCTTGCGGCGTGGTGCGGGCTGGTGCGACGGGCGGCGTGCTCGCTGTGCGGCGGATCACGGCCAACAAAAAACCCCTCGTGCCCCGGGCACGAAGGGTCAGCGCGTCGGTCGGTGACCGGACGCGCTAGGCGAGTACGAGGACGCCGAGGGTGCGGGCGTCGGCGAGCATGAGGGTGCGAGGCACGGGGACACTGTGCGCCTGCCGACGCCCCTGCGTCAACCGCCGCGTCCCACCAGGTGGACACCGGCGTCCAGATTCGGCGGTCCCGGCTCGGCCGCGTCGAGGATGGAGTCGTCGAACGAGGCGAGCAGCGCCCGCAGTTCCGCGAACGGCATCGGCCGCCCGAAGAGGTAGCCCTGCAGGTAGCGGCAGTCCATGGCCTGCAGGTGGGCCATCTGCGCCTCGGTCTCCACGCCCTCCGCGACGACGTCCATGCCGAGCGTGCGGCCGAGCTCCACGACGGCGGCCACGAGCGCGCGCCCCCGGGGACCGGTCTCGATGCCGGCCACGAACTCGCGGTCCATCTTCAGGATCTGCACCGGCAACCGCGCCAGGTAGGCCAGCGAGGACCACCCCCGCCCGAAGTCGTCCAGGGAGAGGACGACGCCCATGCCGCGGAGCGTCTCGAGGTCGCCGAGCACCCCTTCGTGCACGTCCAGCAGCACGGACTCGGTGATCTCCAGGACCAGCTTGCCGGCGGGCAGCTGGGCGGCGGTGAGCGCGGCGGCCACGTCCGGTGCCAGGCAGCCGGCCTGCAGGTGGCGCACCGAGACGTTCACGCCCATCTGCACGTCCCAGCCGTCGGCCAGGAGCACGGCCGCGTGCTCCGTCGCCACCCCGAGCACCCAGCGCTGGAGCGGCACGATCAGCCCGTCCTCCTCCGCCAGCGGGATGAACTCGTCCGGCGGCACGGTGCCCAGGAGCGGGTGCTCCCAGCGCACGAGCGCCTCCAGCCCGAGCACCCGGCGGTCGTGCACCCCGACGACGGGCTGGTACAGCACGCGCAGCTGGCCCTCGGCGAGCGCCGTGGGCAGGTCCCGGGCCAGCCGGGTGCGGCGGACCAGCGCCGCGTCGATCGCCTCGCCCGAGGAGCGCACGCAGCGCTTGCCCGCGGCCTTGGCCGCCCGCAGGGCGAGATCGGCCTGCCGGACGGTGTCCGACGCGTCGGCGACGGGATCGAGCTCGGCCAGGCCGATGCTCCCCGAGACGGCGAACCGCGGGCCGCTGCCCTGCCCGTCGGCCGACGGCGCACGGAACGGTCGGTCCAGCGCCACGACCAGCCGCTCGGCGAGCCCGGTCGCCTCTCCGAGCCCCCCGGGCACCAGCAGCGCGAACTCGTCCCCACCGAGGCGGGCGACGAGGTCCTGCGCGCGGGCGCCGTCGCGCAGCTGGTCGGCCACCTGGACGAGCAACTGGTCGCCGGCCTCGTGCCCGGCGACGTCGTTGACGGCCTTGAAGCCGTCGAGGTCGACCAGCAGCACGCAGCCCGCGTGCCCCTCGGCGGCGCGTAGCCGCGCGTCCTCCAGGGCGGCGAGGAACCGGGCGCGGTTGGGCAGCCCGGTCAGGTAGTCGGTGTAGGCCATGCGCTCCAGCTCCCGCTGGGTGGTCCGGCGAGCGGTGGCGTCGCGCAGGTGGAGGACCAGGCCCTCCCGCAGCCCGGTCCCCGGCACCCCGGCCCGCGCGGCGCCGGCGAGCTCGACGTCGCGCCGGTCCCCGGCGCGGGTGCGCAGCCGCACGGTCGGCGGCAGTGCGGCGGGGTCCGCCGGCACCCGTCCGCCGAGCACGTCCTCGAGCACCACGTGGTCGTCGGGGTCGACCAGGTCGGCCAGCAGTCGACCGGTGAGCTCCCGCTCGGGCCACCCGAGCTGACCGTCGGCCGCGCCGGAGACCCAGCGGATCCGGCCGCCGCCGTCCAGCACCACGGTGACGTCCTCGGCGCTGGCGGCCAGCGCACGGAAGTAGGCCTCGGTCTGCAGCACCCGGCGGGTGAGCCGCCCACCGTCGACCACCCACAGCAGGCTGCGGATCGAAGTGCAGACCATGAGCAACCCGAGCGCCACCTGCTCGAGCCGGGTGAACACGTGCCCGGCGGTCAGCACCACGATGACCACGCCGGCGACCCCGTAGGCCGACGCGTGGCTGACGGCCAGGCCGAACAGCGGCAGGCCGTCGGCATCCCTGCCCTGCGCGGGGAGCCGCCCGGGATCGGTGTCCACGGCCCGGACGCCGGCGGCGAGCATCCCCGACCAGGCGATGCTGACCAGCAGGTCCGCGGGCCGCTCCCCCAGCACATGGGCCAAGGCGGGCGCGACCCCGAGGACCGCCGTCCCCACCGCCGCGACCAGCAGCCACACCGCCGGGCGCCGGCGGGACGCGGGCGCGCGGGTGACGACCACGAGCGCCACCGCGCACAGCAGCGCACCCGCGGCGGGGTACCCCATGTTCTGCAGCACGCCGGTGACGCCGCCGCCGCGGACGCCCGACCGGGAGAGCACGAGCCCGGTGAGGAGCACGACCGCGACCAGCACGATGGCGCCGTCGAGCAGCTCCCGCACGCCGGCCCGCCCGCTCCGGCGCGGCAGCAGCAGGAAGCAGGCCGCGAGGCCGAGCGGCAGCGCGAGCACCTGCGGGACGTGGACCAGCGCGCCGTCCACGGTGCCAAGGAGGCGGCCGGCGGCCAGCAGCACGCCGGCCGCCGCCACCGCCTGCCACGGCCGGCGGGCGGCGGGGTCCAGCCGGGCCGCGTGCCTCTGGACGACGAGGGCGGTGGCGAGTGCTGCGCCCGCGAGGAGGACGGTCAGCAGGCGTTCGGCGCCCGCGCCCAGGCCGGGCCGGGCGATACCGCCGCAGAGCGCCAGCACGGCGAGCGCGACGTAGAGGACCACCGACTCCCGCCGCTCCCGCGCGGACGCGGCCGACGGCAGCAGGCCGATCGGGCAGGTGCGCAGCGGCGCGGCGAACGGGAGCGCCGCGAACGGCTCGGGCACCGACGGCGCACCGCCGTCCCGTCGCCGCGCGTCGGAGTCCACGACCCTGTGGTCGGCAAGGACCCCGGGGCGGTGGAGCCGCCACCGTCCCGGGGTCACCCCAAGGGGGGTCAGCCGCAGATGGCGCCCTGGGCGGCCGAACCGACGAGCTTGGCGTACTTGCCGAGCACGCCGGTGGTGTAGCGCGGCGGCAGCGGCTCCCAGCCCTCGGCCCGGCGGGCCAGCTCGTCGGCGTCGACCAGCAGGTCCAGCGTGCGGGTCGTCAGGTCCAGCCGGATGCGGTCGCCGTCGCGCACGAAGGCGATCGGGCCCCCGTCGGTCGCCTCCGGGGCGACGTGGCCGATGCACAGGCCGGTGGTGCCGCCGGAGAACCGGCCGTCGGTGAGCAGCAGGACGTCCTTGCCGAGTCCCGCGCCCTTGATCGCGCCGGTGACCGCGAGCATCTCGCGCATGCCCGGGCCGCCCCGCGGCCCCTCGTAGCGGATGACGACGACGTCGCCGGCCTGCAGCGTGCCCTCGGTGACGGCGTCCATGGCCCCCTGCTCGCCGTCGAACACGCGGGCGGTGCCCTCGAACACGTCGGCGTCGAAGCCGGCCGACTTCACGACCGCGCCCTCGGGGGCCAGCGAACCGCGGAGCACCGAGAGCCCACCGGTCGCGTGGATCGGGTCGTTCATCGCGTGGATGATCGCGCCGTCGGGGTCCGGCGGGGCGATGTCGGCCAGGTTCTCGGCCATCGTCTTCCCGGTGACGGTGAGCACGTCGCCGTGCAGCAGACCGGCGTCCAGGAGGGCGCGCAGGACCACCGGGACCCCGCCGACGCGGTCGACGTCGGTCATGACGAACCGGCCGAAGGGCTTGACGTCGGCCAGGAGCGGGGTGCGGTCGCCGATCCGGTTGAAGTCCTCGAGCTCGAGGTCCACCTGCGCCTCGTGCGCGATCGCCATGAGGTGCAGGACGGCGTTGGTCGAGCCGCCGAGCGCCATGACCACGGTGATCGCGTTCTCGAACGCCTTCTTCGTCATGATCTGGCGCGCGGTGATGCCCTTGCGCAGCAGGTTGACCACCGCCTCACCGGAGGCGACCGCGTACGCGTCGCGCCGGTTGTCGGGGGCCGGCGGGGCGGCGCTGCCGGGCAGCGCCATGCCCAGGGCCTCGGCGACGCTGGCCATCGTGTTGGCGGTGTACATGCCCCCGCACGAGCCCTGGCCGGGGCAGGCGGCGCGCTCGATCGCGTCGAGCTCGTCCTGGGTGATCAGCCCGCGGGCGCAGGCCCCGACGCCCTCGAAGACGTCGATGATCGTCAGGTCCCGGTCACCGAGCTTGCCCGGCATCGTGGAGCCCGAGTAGAGGAAGACGCTGGCCAGGTCCAGGCGCGCGGCGGCCATGAGCATGCCCGGCAGGGACTTGTCGCAGCCGGCCAGCAGCACCGAGCCGTCCAGCCGCTCGGCGAACATGACGGTCTCGACCGAGTCGGCGATGACCTCGCGGGACACCAGCGAGGCGCGCATGCCCTCGTGGCCCATGGAGATGCCGTCGGAGACCGAGATGGTGCCGAACTCCAGCGGGAAGCCGCCGGCGGCGTGCACCCCCTCCTTGGCCCGCTTGGCCAGCCGGTCCAGCGACAGGTTGCACGGGGTGATCTCGTTCCAGGAGGACGCGACGCCGATCTGCGGCTTGGCGAAGTCGTCGTCCCCCATCCCGACCGCACGCAGCATCGCCCGCGCCGGGGCCTTCGCCAGCCCGTCGGTCACCTCGTAGCTGCGGGGCTTGAGCGGGCTGTGCGTCGCGCTCGCTGGCTCGTTTCCGGGGATGAGGTCCTCGCCGATCGTCACGAGCGGCGATGGTAGGCC
This sequence comes from Blastococcus sp. SYSU DS0616, assembly GCF_054051015.1. Classification (NCBI taxonomy): domain Bacteria; kingdom Bacillati; phylum Actinomycetota; class Actinomycetes; order Geodermatophilales; family Geodermatophilaceae; genus Blastococcus; species Blastococcus sp. SYSU DS0616. The sequence goes on along the minus strand of NZ_JBJHAJ010000011.1, from coordinate 118,840 downwards.
CGTCGCCGGACCGACCGGGGGGCGCGGGTGGGAGGATCGCCCTCCGTGACCCCTCCTGCCCGCTTCCGGATGAACCGGAGCGCGCTGCTGCCCGTGATCCTGCTGGCCCTCGGCATCCTCCCCACCGCCCTCGTGAGCCCGTGGACCCTCCTGCTGCTGCTGGTCCCGGTGGCCGTGGCCGCCTGGGTCCTGCGGACCGGCGTCGACGTCGACGACCGCGGCATCACCGCACGCTCGCTCGTGGGATCCCGGACCGTGCCCTGGCCCGAGCTGGCGGGCATCCGTCTCGGCCGGCGGGGGGAGCTGTGGCTGGTGACGACGAGGTCGACCGAGGTGCGGCTGCCGGTGCTGCGGGTGCGTGACCTGCCCCGCCTGGCCGCTGCCTCGGGCGGGCGCCTCGACGATCCTTCCGCCCGCCCCGTGGGTCAGTAGTCGCCGACGACGTTGGCCAGCGGCCGACCCGCGAGGATCCGGCCGATCTGCTCGGTGACCGCCGCCGTGGCCCGCTCACGGGTCGCCGGCACCTCCCCGCCGACGTGCGGGGTGAGCAGCAGGTTCGCCGCATCCCACAGCGGGTGGCCCTCCGGGAGCGGCTCGGGATCGGTGACGTCGAGGGCCGCGCGCAGTCGCCCGGACGAGAGCTCGGCCAGCAGGGCCCCCGTGTCCACGACCGGCCCGCGCGCCGCGTTCACCAGCAGGGCACCGTCGGGCATGGCGGCCAGGAAGCGCGCGTCGACCAGCCCGGTGGTCTCCGGGGTCAGGGGGACGAGCAGCACGACGACGTCGGCTGCGGGCAGCAGCTCCGGCAGCTCGGCCACCGTGCGCACGCCCTCGCGCGGGCGGCGGGCCACGTAGGTCAGCCGCACGTCGAAGCCGGCGAGCATCCGGCCCACCGTGATCGCGATGTCGCCGGCGCCGACGACCAGCACCCGCGCGCCGACCAGTGACCGGTGCGTGGCGAACGACCACCGTCCGGCCTCCTGCTCACGGACGAAGAACGGCAGCCCGCGCTGGGCAGCGAGAGTCGCCGCCACGACCCATTCGGCGGTCGCCGGGGTGTGCGCGCCCCGGGCGTTGCAGAGCACGACGCCCTCGGGCATGCGCCCGGCGAACCCCTCCGCCCCGGCGCTGGTCAGCTGCACCAGCCGCAGCCGCGGCAACGCGTCGAGGAAGCCGTCCGGCGGCGGCGCGGAGCCACCGCCGGCCACCCAGACCTGGGCCTGCGCGGGCTCGCCGCGGGGCGGGCCGTCCGCCGGCGCCACCCGGTGCGCCCGCACCCGCGGCGACAGCGCCTCCACCACCTCCGCCAGGCGCCGGGAGGGCACCAGCACGTGCAGCGTCTCGTCGGCCGTCAGCTCGAGCGTCGTCACCGCCTCACGCTAGCCAGCCCCGGTCGCACGCGCGCACGCCGACAGCGCATCCGCCGCACGTACCCTGGGCCCGGTGAGACCGAGGAGGGCGCGGAGCGCGCCGCGGGTGGTCACCGCACTCCTCGCCGGAGTGCTGCTGGCCGGCTGCGGCGGGGGCGGCTACGAGCCCGCCGGCCCGTTCCGGCCGCTGCCGGAAGCCCCCCCGCCCCAGGTGGGTCCGCCCCCGGCAACCCTGCCGCCGCCGGCGGACCCCGCCCAGCCGGGCTCGGGCGAGGAGGTCGGCGACCCCAACGTCGTCGCCACCGGGCTCAGCGTGCCCACGGGACTGGTCGTGCTGCCCGACGGGTCGGCGATCGTGGGCGAGCGGGACACCGGCCGCCTGCTGCAGGTCTTCCCCGACCGGTCGCCGGCGCGGGAGCTCATGACCGTTCCGGAGCTGGACACCAGTGGTGACGGCGGGCTCCTGGGCCTCGCCCTCTCCCCCACCTTCGCGGAGGACGGGCTGCTGTTCGCCTACGTCACCACCGCGACCGACAACCGCGTCGTGCGGTTCCCCGTCGGCGGGACGCCAAACCCGGTGCTGACCGGCATCCCGCGCGGTGAGACGGGCAACGGCGGCGGCCTGCTCACCGGAGCCGACGGCCACCTCTACGTCGGCACCGGGGACGCCGGGGACCCGGCGCTCGCCGCCGACCCGGACTCGCTGGCCGGCAAGGTGCTGCGCATCGACGTCTTCGGGCGCGCGGTCGGTGGGAGCAGCCCGGTGCACAGCCGGGGGTACCGCGACGTGACGGCACTCTGCCAGGACGGCGAGCGGCTCTACGCCACCGACGAGTCACGGCAGGGCCCCGACGAGGTCGACGTCGTCCAGGAGGGGGGCGTCGGCACGCTCCTGCTGCCGATCCCGGCCGAGGAGGGCGGTCTCGGCGGCTGCGCGGCGGCGAACGGCACGGTGTTCCTGGGCGCGCTCGACGGGCAGCGGGTGCACGTGATCACGCTCGACGAGAACGGCGTCCCGGTCGAGGGGGCCGCCGACGAGGTGCTCGTCGGCAGCTACGGCCGGCTGCGCACCGTCGTCCTCGACCCCGAGGGCGCGCTCTGGGTGACGACGTCCAACCGCGACGGCCTCGGCACCCCCGCCGACGACGACGACAAGGTGCTGCGGATCCGTCCCCCCGGCGGCCAGCCGAATTCGCCGCTGTAGGGATCAGCGCACGAACCGGTGGACGACGTGCAGCCGGGAGTCGATCGGGTTGTCCGGGGTCAGCTCCCCCTCCGCGTACCAGGTCGCGCCCGCCCGCCGCAGCGCCCGCCAGGAGGCCTCGTTGGCCGCCACCACCGGCACCAGGACGTCGTGTGCGTCGGGGTGGTCGGCGAAGCCGCGCGCCACGGCCGCCGCGATCAGCGCGGCACCGAGCCCCCGGCCGCGGGCCGACGGCTCCCCCACCAGGTAGTCGATGCTCAGCGCCCCCGGCGGCACGGGGCACACCGCGCTGAGCTCGGCGAGGGACTCCGGCTCGTCGTCGAAGCGGTAGACCTGCACCAGACCGAACGGTTCGCCGTCGTGCACGCCGAGGTACACCGAGGTGGCGTCGATGCCGTCGATGCTGGGCCCGTACTGCGCCTCCACCGCTGCGGGGTCGTCGTCCCACCACCGCGCCACGAGAGGCTCGGCGAGCCATCGGGCCAGCAGTGGGAGGTCCGACCGCCGCAGCGGCCGCAGCACCACCTCGGGCAGCTCCACGCCGCAGAGGCTAGGACGAGACGAGCCGCTCCTCGAGCATCCGCTTGACGGTGGCGGCGTCGGCCTTGCCGCGGGTGGTCTTCATGACCGCACCCACCAGAGCCCCGATCGCCTGCACCTTGCCGCCGCGCACCTTCTCGGCGACGTCGGGGTTGCCCTCGATGGCGGCCTCCACCGCGGCGACCAGCTCGTCGGACTCACCCAGCACCGCGAGGCCGCGGGACTCCACGACCGCCGCCGGGTCGCCCTCACCGGCCAGCACGCCGTCGAGCGCCTGGCGGGCGAGCTGGTCGTTGACCGTCCCGGCCTGCACCAGGCCCGCCAGCTCCGCGACCTGTCGCGGCGTGACCGGCAGCTCGGTGAGCTCGACGCCGGCGTCGTTGGCCCGGCGGGCCAGCTCGCCCAGCCACCACTTGCGGGCGTCGGCGGGCGAGGCACCGGCCGCGACGGTCTCGGCGACCAGGTCGACGGCCCCCGCGTTGGCGATCCACGCCATCTCGGTGGCCGACAGGCCCCACTCCTGCTGCAGCCGGGTCCGGCGGGCGGCGGGGAGCTCGGGCAGCGCGGCGCGCAGGCCCTCGATCCACTCCTCGTCCGGGGCGAGCGGGACGAGGTCGGGCTCGGGGAAGTACCGGTAGTCGGTGGCCTCCTCCTTGCTGCGGCCCTCCGAGGTGCTCCCGGTGTCCTCGTGGAAGTGCCGGGTCTCCTGCACGATGCGCCCGCCGGCGTCGAGGACGGCGGCCTGGCGGCGCATCTCGTAGCGGACGGCCCGCTCGACCGAGCGCAGCGAGTTCACGTTCTTGGTCTCGGTGCGCGTGCCCCACTCGAGGCCGCCGATCGGCGCCAGCGAGGTGTTGACGTCGCAGCGCAGGTTGCCCTGCTCCATGCGCACCTCGGAGACGCCGAGGGTCAGCAGGATCTCGCGCAGTTCGGTGACGTAGGCCCGGGCCACCTCGGGCGCCTTGGCGCCGGTCCCCGGGATCGGTCGGGTGACGATCTCGACCAGCGGGATGCCGGCGCGGTTGTAGTCGACCAGCGAGTGGTCGGCGCCGTGGATGCGCCCGGTGGCGCCACCGACGTGCAGGTTCTTGCCGGTGTCCTCCTCGATGTGCACCCGCTCGATCTCGACGCGGTAGGTCTCGCCGTCGACCTCGACGTCCAGGTGCCCGGCGGTGCACAGCGGCTCGTCGTACTGGCTGGTCTGGAAGCCCTTGGGGATGTCCGGGTAGAAGTAGTTCTTCCGGGCGAAGCGCGACCAGCCCGCGATCCGGCAGCCCAGCGCCAGGCCGATGCGGATCGTCGACTCGATGGCGGCAGCGTTCACCACCGGCAGGGAGCCGGGCAGCCCCAGGCAGACCGGGCAGGTCTGCGTGTTGGGCTCGGCGCCGAACGTGGTGGAGCAGCCGCAGAACATCTTCGACGCGGTGCCCAGCTCGACGTGCGTCTCCAGACCGATGACCGGCTCGTAGCGGGTCAGGACCTCGTCGAAGCCGACCAGGGTGTCGCTCATGAGGGGTCGTTCTCCTTCGGGGCGGCAGGGCCCTGCTGCTGGCGGCCGGTCACCACGGCGCCGACGGCGGTCAGCACGCCGAGGACCAGGAAGACGGCGAAGACGGCCCGGCCGGTGACGGCCCAGCCGACGATCCCGGCGAGGACGACGAAGGCGGTGAGGGCCCAGGCGGCCTTGAGCGGGCCGTTCACGCCGCGCCGCCGATCGCGTCCAGCAGCGCGTGGCCGCGCGCCGCGTCCTGCGCCGCCTCCAGCGCGGCCGCCACGCGGTAGCAGCGGTCGTCGGCCAGGGCAGGCGCCATGACCTGGAAGCCGACCGGCAGGCCCTCGGAGAGCCCGCACGGCACCGAGATGGCCGGGATGCCCGCGAGGCTGGCCGGCAGCGTGCACAGGTCGGCGGCGTACATGGCGATCGGGTCGTCGACGCGGTCACCCAGCGACCACGCGACGGTGGGGCTGGTCGGGCTGACCAGCACGTCGACGTCGTCCCACGCGGTGGTGAAGTCCCGCGTGATCAGGGTGCGCACCTTCTGCGCCTGCCCGTAGTAGGCGTCGTAGTAGCCGGCCGACAGCGCGTAGGTGCCGAGGATGATCCGGCGCTTCACCTCCGGGCCGAAGCCCTGCTCGCGGGTCAGCGCCATGACCTCGTCGAGGTCGCGGCTGCCGTCGTCACCGACCCGCAGGCCGTACCGGACGCCGTCGAAGCGGGCCAGGTTGGACGACGCCTCGCTGGGCGCGATCAGGTAGTACGCCGGCAGGGCGAGGTCGAACGCCGGGCAGGAGACCTCGCGGACCTCCGCGCCCATGCTCTCCAGCAGGGCCACCGTCTCGCGGAAGCGAGCGAGGACGCCGTCCTCGTAGCCGTCGGTGTGCCCCTCCCCGCCCAGCTCGCGGACGACGCCGACCTTCAGCCCGGCCAGCTCCCCCTGGGCGCCGCGGCGCGCGGCCTCGGCCAGCACGGGCACCGGCGCGTCGATGCTCGTGGAGTCCAGCGGGTCGTGCCCGGCGATGGCCTCGTGCAGCAGTGCGGCGTCCAGCACCGTCCGCGTCATGGGGCCGGCCTGGTCGAGGCTCGAGGAGAAGGCGATCAGCCCGTAGCGGGAGACCGAGCCGTAGGTGGGCTTGTGGCCGACCAGCCCGGTGACGGCGGCCGGCTGGCGGATGGACCCGCCGGTGTCGGTGCCGATGGCCCACGGGGCCAGCCCCGCGGCGACCGCGGCCGAGGAGCCACCCGAGGAGCCACCCGGGATGCGGTCGGTGTCCCAAGGGTTGCGGGTGACCTGGTAGGCGGAGTTCTCGGTGGACGAGCCCATCGCGAACTCGTCCATGTTGGTCTTGCCGAGCAGCACCGTGCCGGCGGCCTTCAGCCGTGCGGCGACGGTCGCGTCGTAGGGCGGCCGCCAGCCCTCGAGGATCCTGGAGCCGCTGGTGGTGGGCACGCCCTCGGTGACGACGACGTCCTTGAGGGCGAGAGGAACGCCGGCCAGCGGGCCGAGCTCGGCCCCGGCGGCGCGGGCGGCGTCGACCTCGCCGGCGGCCTGGAGCGCGGCCTCGGCGTCGACGTGCAGGTAGGCGCCGATGACGGCGTCCTGGTCGCTGATCCGGTCGAGGTACGCGCGCGTCACCTCGACCGCGCTCACCTCGCCGGCCTGCAGCGCCTCGCTGAGCGCGGCGGCGCTCGTGGTCGGGATGGTCACGCCTCCTCCCCGAGGATTCGCGGGACCCGGAAGCGGTCGTCCTCCGCGGCCGGGGCGCCGGCGAGGACGACGTCGCGGGGCAGGCTCGGGCGGGCGGCGTCGGGGCGCATGACGTTGGTCATGGGCACGGCGTGCGTGGTCGGGGCGACCTCGGCGACGTCGGCCTTGCCGACCTGCGCCACGGCGTCCAGCACGGCGGCGAGCTGGCCGGCGAAGAGATCCAGCTCTTCGTCGCTCACGGCGAGCCGGGACAGGTGTGCCAGGTGGGCCACCTCGTCACGGGTCAGTCGACCCTTCGGGGAGGGGGTGCTCATGCTGCGGCGGAACTCCACTTCGGCGGTGCCCGGCGGCCCGCTCTCGGCCCGGGGCGTGACCGGGCCACTCTACGTGGGGCCCTCCGGACGCCGGTCAGCGTGAGAGGCTCCTCCCGATCGCGATCGACGGAGATCGAACGAGGCCCCCCTCCTCCCCACCGCTCGCAGGCTCGCGGCGGGCCCCGGAAGGGGGCCATGGGGCCCATGACCCGGAGGAACCGTGTCCTATCTCCTGCGCCTGGTGCTGCCCGACCGCCCGGGCATCCTCGGTGCGGTGGCGACCGCACTGGGCACCGCGGGCATCGACATCGTCTCGGTGGACGTGCTCGAGCGGGGCAACGGGATCGCGGTCGACGACGTCGTCGTGGACCTGCCGGGCGACCGGCTGCCCGACAGCCTCATCACGGTGGCGCAGGCGGTCGACGGCGTGCGGGTGGAGTCGCTGCGCCCCTTCGCCGGCCCGCTGGACACCCACCGCGAACTGGACCTGCTGGATGCGCTCGCCCGCGGCGATCGCCCGCCGACCGAGCTGCTGACCGCGTCGTTGCCGCGGGTCTTCCACAGCGGCTGGGCGGTGATCCTCGACGACTCGGGGCAACCGGCCCCGCTGACCGAGGGCGCGGTGCTCGCGGCCTCGGACGCGGCGCCGGCCTTTCCCGGCCTCACCTTGCCGTGGCTGCCGCTGAGCGGCCCGCGGCTGCTGCCCAGCGACGACCCCTGGCTGCCGGAGCGGTGGCAGGAGATGGCCATCGAGATGATGGCCGTGCCCTACGGCGCCGGCCGGGCCATCGTGCTCGGCCGCTCCGGCGGCCCGGCATTCCGCCGGTCGGAGCTCCTCCGCCTGGCCCACTTCACCGGGATCGCGACGACGGTCGCCCACCTGCCGCCGCCCTGACCGGCATTCGGCGACCGCCACCAGCGGCCGGCACCCCGCTCGGGCGCCACCAGGACCGCTCGCCGCTCAACCGGAGGAACCCACCGCTCCCCACGCGGGCAGCAAGCGCCGGGCCTCCGCATCGGTGGGCTCGTTGAGGTGGAGATGGTTGCCGAACGGGTCGGCAAGGGTCAGCACGCGAGCTCCCCACGGCGCCTCCTCGATCTCGGGCACCCAGACCGCCGGGCCCCATACCGGCACCTCCGCCCGGCGGGCGTTCAGCTCCTCCCGGAGGGAGTCCAACCCCGCGATCCAGACCAGCACCGTGGCTCCGGCGCCGGGCGTGTAGGCGACCTCGGTCAGGTGCAACGTGGTGGACGCCTGGGTGACCTGCCCGTAGAAGGGCGTCCCCTCTCCGCCCGACGGGCCCCCGAAATCCAGGCGGAACCCGAGGAAGTCGACGTAGAACTGCAACGCGACGTCGACGGAGAAGATTCGCAACACCGGGATGGTGGTGCCCGACCCACCCCACGGCACCCGCACCGGGGACGGCGCGAGCCTGGCGTTGAGGGTGTTCCAGTCCGCCGCGCCCAACTGGCGCGCCACCAGCTCCAGGCACTGGCCGTGCGTCAGCTCGAGCCCCTGCCGCTCGCGCAGCGCGGCGCGGAGCCGCCTGGCCATCTGCTTGGCGGACCGGCTGTCCGGATCGCGCCTCGACTCGGCGTCCGACATGGATCCTCCGATCGGCGAACCCGTCGATGCACGCCAGTGCTCGCGTTGCTGACTGGTTCGCCGTGGTGGACCGGTGGACAGGTCAGTGAAGTCACGATGCGTTCACCACACCCCCGGGGGCGCGAGCGGCCGGCCGCATCAGCCGAGCAGGAACCTAGGCAGCCGCAGCAGGTCGGTCAACCCCCTTCCGGACGCCTCGAGGCCTGGTCGCTGAGCCCCTGACCTGCGCCTTCTTCGTGCTTCGCTTGCACCGACGTTCCTTCGAACATATGATCGAAGACATGACCGGGACGACGTCAAGGACGGCGCTCCCTCCGTCCGCGTCGGGTCGTCCGGCATCGGGCGCCTCCGCTGCCTCGGCGCCCGCCGCCGGCTGGGCCACCGGTCCGCTGGGTGCTGTGCAGGCGGCGGACTGGGAGATCGCCCGGCAGACCGCGCTGCGCGCCCGGGCGGTCGCCGAGTTCGCCGCCACCCGTCCCGCCTCGGCCGATCGCCCGGCGGGCCAGCCGGGGGCCATGAGCGAGGAGCGCCGCGCCGCCCGGCCGGAGGTGCTGGCCGACGTCAGCGAGTGGGCAGCGCAGGAGCTGGTGGTGGCCCTGTCGATCTCCACCCAGCGGCCGAGCAGCTGCTGACGCGATCGCTGACGCTGGTGCACCGTCTCCCGGGAACGCTGGCCGCACTGGAACGCGGAGATCTCCACCCGGGACACCTCTGGCCGATGCTCGAGCGGGTGGCGCCGATCGCCGACGCGGCGAAGCGGGCCGCCGTCGAACGGGAGCTGCTCCGGTGGATGTCCGGCCGGGTGACCACACCTGCGCAGCTCGGCGCCAAGGCGCGCCGGCTCGGCCTGGCCCGTGACGCACGCGACGAAGCCGCCCGGCTGGCTGCGGCCCTCCGCGAGCGAGGCGTCTCCGTCCGGCCCGATCGCCGCGAGGGCATGGCGGTCCTCGGCGCGCTGCTCACGGTGCCCGAAGCGCAGGCGCTGCTGGATGCGCTGGGGCGCTACGCCGACAATCTGGACGACCCGGACGACCGCAGGACGCGCGGCCAGAAGATGGCCGACTGCCTGCTCGACCTGGTGCTCCGGCCGGAGCAGAACGAACTGCCCGCCGTGCAGGCGCAGCTGACCGTGGTCGCGGGGGTGCGAACCCTGCTCGGCGGCGACCAGCCGGGTGAGATCGGCGGTGAACCCGTACCGGCCGAGGTCGTCCGCGCGCTCGCCCGCGCCCTGGGCCTGCTGCCCGGGCCGGCGCCGGATCCCTGCGAGGAGGGCGCCACGACGGCCGCGGACGGCCACTCGCCGACAGGAGATGGCCGGGCCGACAGCCGGCCGGAGGACGCCCACGGCACCGACTCCTCGCCCGACGACGTCTGCCCCACCGATGCCTGGCCGCTGCACACCCGGGCCACGGAGTGGCGGGAGGCCGGCGAGCGGTGGTGGGCGGAGGTCGAGGCCCGCGCTCTCCGGGGCGAATGGGGCGGCGCGGACTACACCCCGGAGGACGAGCTCCTCCGGCGGTGGGCCGAGGAGGCCCGCTTCGAGGCCTGGCTCGAAGCAGCCGGGGCGTTCTCCGAGCCGGCGCCGGACCCCGAAGCGGAAGGATCCCCCGATCCCGGGCTGGAACCGCAACACGGCCCCGGCCCTGACCCGGAACCCGACCCCGGGTCCGGCACCGAGGTGGAACCAGGGACAGACGACGGCGACAGCTCCTCTCACTGGGCCAACGCGCACGGGTCGCTGCAGGCCGCCGCAGACGCCCTGCTCGGCCTGGACCGGGCGATCGGTCGCGCCCGGAGGATGGTGGCCGACGCCCAGCGCGCCGACCGCCAGGACGAGAGCGCGTGGCTGCGCAGCGCCGCCGGCCGGGTCACTCGTGCGCCGAGCGATCTCGACGCCTGCGCCGACGCCGGGGAGTCCCGCCGGGCAGCCCTCGCCGCGCTGCTCGATGCGAGCAGCGGCGGGACGCTGGTCGACCGACCGCGGATCGCGGTGGTCGACGAACTCACCGGCGCGCTGCTCGCGCTCACCGACAGCCGCGAACTCCGCCGCCTGGCCCACTGCGGCGACGCCGCCTGCCGCCGCGCGCCGACCCGGTGCACGCACGACCTCACCGGCCGTCCGGGGCTCGACCCGCCCGGCCCGACCGACGGGTATCGACCCGGGGCCGCGCTCGACCGGTACATCCGCGCCCGCGACCGCCGCTGCCGCTTCCCGAGCTGCCGCCGGCGCGTCCCGCTGGGCGGGGAGCTCGACCACGACCGCCCCTACCCCGAGGGGCCGACGAGTGCGGAGAACCTCACCGGCTTCTGCACCCGCCACCACCGGGGCAAGCACCAGGCGCCCGGCTGGGCCTACGACCTCGCGCCCGACGGCACGCTCACCGTCACCACACCGACCGGCATGGTGGCGAGCACGACTCCCCCGCCCTACTGACCCAGGTGATCGTTGGCGCACCCGGCCGCGGGGCTACTCGCTGCCGTCGCCGATCGTCGCGACCTCGCGGGCGGCGTCCGGCCCCTGCTCCAGCAGCACCCGGAAGCCGTCGTCGTCCAGGATCGGTGCCTTCACCTGCACCGCCTTGTCGTACTTGCTGCCCGGGTCGGCGCCCACGACGACGAAGCCGGTCTTCTTCGACACCGAACCGGTCACCTTGCCGCCCCGCTCCTGGATCGCCGCGATCGCCTGGTCGCGGCTGAAGTCGCGCAGCGACCCGGTGACGACCACGGTGACGCCGGTCAGCGGTCCCGGGGGTGCGTCCTCGGCCGCGTCGGCCATGCGCACCCCGGCCTGCCGCCACTTCTCCACGACGTCGCGGTGCCAGTCGACGGCGAACCAGTCGCGCACCGACCTCGCGATCGTCGGACCCACGCCGTCCGCGGCGGCCAGCTCATCCTCCGTGGCGGCGATGATGCGGTCCATCGACCGGAAGTCGCGAGCCAGCGCCTGCGCGGCGGTCGGCCCCACGTGCCGGATCGACAGCGCGACGAGCACCCGCCACAGCGGCACGTCCTTGCGGGCCTGCAGGTTGGTCAGCAGCTTGGCGCCGTTGGCCGACAGGGTGCCGTTCTTCCGCGTGAAGAACGGTGAGCGCTGCAGCTGCTCCTCGTCGAGGAAGAACAGATCGCCCTCGTCGGTGAGCAGCCGGCTCTGCAGCAGTGCGACCGCAGCCTCGTAGCCGAGGTTCTCGATGTCGAAGGCGCCACGCCCCGCCACGTGGAAGACCCGTTCCCGCAGCTGCGCCGGGCAGGACCGGGCGTTGGGGCAGCGGATGTCGGCGTCCCCCTCCTTCTCCGGCCGCAGCTCCGTGCCGCACTCGGGGCAGTGGGTCGGCATGACGAACTCGCGCTCGTCGCCGGTCCGGGCCGCGACGACCGGGCCCAGCACCTCGGGGATCACGTCACCGGCCTTGCGGATGACGACCGTGTCGCCGATCAGCACGCCCTTGCGCTTCACCTCGCTGGCGTTGTGCAGGGTGGCCAGCTGCACCGTCGACCCGGCCACCTTCACCGGCTCCATGAAGGCGAACGGCGTCACCCGGCCGGTGCGCCCGACGTTGACCCGGATGTCCAGGAGCTTCGTCGTCGCCTCCTCCGGCGGGTACTTGAACGCGATCGCCCACCGCGGCGCCCGGGAGGTCGACCCCAGCCGACGCTGCAGCGCGACCTGGTCCACCTTCACCACGACACCGTCGATCTCGTGCTCCACCGCGTGGCGCTGCTCGCGGTAGCGCTCGATGTAGGCCCACACGCCCTCGAGATCGGGGACGACCTCGAAGCGGTCGCTCACCGGCAGCCCCAGCGCCCGCAGGCCCTCGTAGGCCGCCGACTGCCGCTCCGGCTCGAAGCCCGTGCGGGCGCCCAGCCCGTGGACGACCATCCGCAGCGGGCGGGACGCGGTGACCTTCGGGTCCTTCTGCCGCAGCGAGCCGGCCGCGGCGTTGCGCGGGTTGGCGAACGGCGGCTTGCCCTGCTCCACCATGGCGGCGTTCACGTCGGCGAACGCGGCGACGGGGAAGTAGATCTCGCCGCGGACCTCCAGCAACTCCGGGACGTCGTCGCCGGTGAGCTGCTGGGGGACGTCGTCCATCGTGCGCACGTTGGCGGTGACGTCCTCGCCGGTCACCCCGTCGCCCCGGGTGGCGGCCCGGACCAGGCGGCCCCGCTCGTAGACCAGGTCGACGGCCACCCCGTCGACCTTCAGCTCGCACAGGTAGCTGGCCTCCGCCGCGCCCTCCCGCTCGGCGCGCGCCGCCCAGGCCGACAGCTCGTCGCTGCTGAAGGCGTTGTCCAGGCTCTGCATGCGCTCCAGGTGCTGCACGGGGGCGAAGGTCGCGGTGAAGCCACCGTTGACCTTCTGGCTGGGCGAGTCCGGGGTGACCAGGGCCGGGTGCGCGGACTCGATCGCCTTCAGCTCGGCCATCAGCTCGTCGTACTGGCCGTCGCTGATCAGCGGCTCGTCGCGCACGTAGTACGCGAAGGCGTACCGGTCCAGCTCCTCGGAGAGGTCGCGGTGGCGCGTGCGGACGTCGTCGGGGACCTCGGTGAGGTCCTCCCGGTCGGCCACCGGGGTGACGGACGGTTCGACGAGGTCGGCGTCGGTGCTCACGGGCGAACGGTATCCGGCGGGTACGACGGTCAACCGGGGCTCACCCGCTCGTGGCGCGGTGCTCCCGGCGGCAGGTCCCTCGCGCTACCCGGGCAGCAGGTACTTCGCGGCCTCGCGCACCTGGCGCATCGCGGCGCGGGCGTAGGACGGCGTCGCCCCCGCGAGTCCACAGGCGGGGGTGAGCGTCACCGCCCCGGGCAGCCGTTCGGCGGCGAACCCCAGCTCGCTCCACCAGGCCTGCACCCGCGACGCCGTCGCCTTCGGAGCCGGCAGTGCGGTGTCGGTGCCCGGCACGACGCCCGGCAGCAGGTGCACCCCGGCGTCGACCGCCTCACCCACCGCGTCGAGGTCCTGGACCAGGCCCAGGTCGAACGAGAGTCCGGCCGCGCCGGCTGCACGGAACAGGGTGAGCGGCATGCGCGGCGCGCAGCAGTGCACCACCACGGGGCCGGGCAGCGCCCGCAGGACGGCGGCCAGCTCCTGCTCGACGACGTCGGCGGCGACCGCCGGCAGCTTCCCGAAACCGCTGATCGTCGGCAGCCCGCCCTGGAGCACCGCGGGAACCGACGGCTCGTCGAGCTGGACCACGATCCGCGCGCCGGGGAGCCGGTTCTGCACGGCCGCCACGTGCGCGGAGAGCCCCTCGGCCAGCGACTGACCCAGATCGCGCCGCGCCCCGGGATCGACCACCGCCCGGTCCCCCCGGGTGCGCTCCAGCCCTGCGGCGAGGGTCCACGGCCCGGTGGCCTGCACCTTGAACGGCCCCGTCCAGTCCTCGGCCACGTCGTGCAGCGCGTCGAGGTCCCGGGCGAGGAACTCCTCGGCCCGCTGCTGGTCCATCCCGGGCCGCGGCACCAGCCGCCAGCCCGAGGGGGTGAGGTCGACCGCGAGGCCGACCAGCAGCGCCGCGGTGCGCCCGAGCATGTCGGCCCCGGGGCCCCGGCCGGGCAGCTCGGGGAGGTGGGCGAACCCCGGCAGCTCCCCCACCACCGTGCGCGCCGCCTCGGCCGGGTCGCTGCCCGGCAGGGATCCCACACCGGTGGCGGGGCCCCAGGGCGGACCGGCCGGCTGGGCGCCGTCGGCAGCCCCCGGGGCGGGATGGGCGGGGTCGAGCGGGGAGACCACGGCGGCGACGGTAGCCCGTCGCCCGGAGCACCGGTTCAGCAGGCCAGCCGCTGGTCGGTCGGGACGGCGAGCCCCAGCGCCGGCGGACCCACCGGGGAGCGCGACCCGAGGTACGCCACCAGGGCCCGGCGGTCCGAGGGCCCGCGCACGACGTCGTCGCCCTCGGCGAAGGAGGTGTACCCCTCGCCCCCCTCGCGCAGGTAGCTCGTCATAGCCACCCGGTAACGCCCCTCCGGCTCGACGCGCGCGCCGTCGATCTCCAGGGAGCAGGGGTCCACGCGGTCGCCCAGCGGCCGGGCCGGGTCGTAGCGGTAGGTCAGGCTGCTGGAGGTGCTCAGCACGAGGACGTCCGCGTGGGTGAACTGGTGTTCCAGCGCCTCCCGGATCGCCGCACCGGAGACGGTGAGGGTCTCGACGCGGAACCCGAACGGCAGGGCGCGGAATGCGTCCCGGTAGGTCACGACGCCGTCGGCGCCCGGCGGGTCGCCGTCGTCCCGGAGCAGGCCGGCCCGCAGCATGGGCACGGTCGTGAAGGCGAGGACGGGACGGCCGTGCCGCTCGTCCTGCACGGCGGCGAGGAACGCATCCGCCACCAGCACGCCCATGGGCGACTCCGGCGCCGGCCCGGCCGGGACGTCACCGGCCACCTCGCCCACCACCCGGTCGCCCTCGGGCTCGGCACGGGCCACCCAGTGCCCGACGATCCGCTCCACCTCCGCGTCCGCGGCGGTGCGCAGGACCGGCACGGCCGTGGCGGTCGTGCGCTCCCGGTCCACGTCGCCGTCGGCGCGGACGACCAGCCGCAGGTCGGTGACCGTCCGCCCGTAGGTGGCCGCCTGCGTCACCGGCCGCGGAGCGCCGTCGGGGTCGGCCAGCGAGCAGGTGTACGGCGCGTGCGTGTGCCCGCCGATGATCACGTCGACAGCGGGTGACACCTCGGCGTTCAGCGCACCCGCCGGGGTGCCCGCGAGCTCCCCGACGCAGGTGTCCGGCGTCGTGCCCGGCGGCTGGCCGCCACCCTCGTGCGCCAGCAGGACGATCGCCTCCACCCCGCGCTCCTGCAGCTCGGCGGCGTACCGGTTCGCCCCTGCGGCCGGGGGCTCGATCGTCAGCCCCGCGAGCGCCGAACCGGGGACGTAGTCGAGGGTCTCGCGGGTGACGACCCCGATGATCCCGACCTGCGTGCCTCCGCTGGTGCGCACCACCGCGTACGGGGGGAGCGCCGGCTCGCCGGTGTCGGTGTCCCGGACGTTGGCGGCGAGGTAGCCGAACCCCGAGCCGGAGAACTCCTCGCCGGTGCTGTCGCGGAAGCAGCCCTCCGTCCGCCGCGCCACGCCGTCGCAGGCGCCGATGTCGTCGGAGAACTGCCCGTCGGTCGCACCGGACAGCCGGAACAGCTCCTCCTTGCCGCGGTCGAACTCGTGGTTGCCGACCGCGGCGAAGTCCAGACCCAGGGCGTCGAGGACCTCGATGGCCGGTTCGTCCTGGTACAGCGTGGAGGCGAGCGTCGAAGCGCCCACCAGGTCACCCGCGGCCAGGGTGAGGGAGTCCTGCTCGGCGCCGCCGAAGTCCGCCCGCCGGTCGGCGAGCGTCGCGGCCAGGTACGCGGCCCCGCCGACGGGCCAGGGGCCGTCGTCGGGCGTGTCCGGGACCCCGTCGGCCCCGGGCCCCGGCTCACCGGTGTCGAGGAGACCGTCCACGCCCGCCGGCACGTCCAGCCTGCCGTGGAAGTCGTTGAGGGCGAGCACCTGCACCGTGGTCTCGGTGACCGGGGTGGCGGTCCTCTCCGTCGCGGCGGGCTTGCCGTCCGCCGTCGGCGCGACCGTGCTCCGGCAGGCGGTCAGGAGCAGCAGCGAGAGCGCGACGGCCGGCGCTCCGACGCGGTGGGACAGGAGCACAGGACCTCCTCGTCGAGCCGGGCAGGACCACCAAGATGATCACGCCCCCGGCGGACCTGCCACCCGGGAACGCACAGGTCGCCGGTGGCTCCGTCGGTGACGCCGGAGGCCGGCCCCCGCGGTGCGGGAACCGGCCTCCGGTCAGCGTGCTCGGTCGGCGCGGCGGCTCAGCCGAGCGTGAAGGTGGTCGTCGCCCACTCACCCGAGGTGCCGGTCACCGTCACCGTGTACTCGCCGGCCGGAGCCCGCTTGGGCACCGGGAAGCGCATCGTGGCGGTGCCCTGCGCATCGGTCCGGCCCTCGGCCAGGCGGCGCCCGTCGGACAGCACCGCGGTCACCTTCTCGCGGGGGCCGAAGTCCGCCACGGTCACCGAGATCACGTCGCCGAGGTCCGGGGTGGCCGTGGAGAGGGTGGCCGTGGCGTCGCACGGGCCGGCCACGGCGCTGGTGCCGTCGGCGACCGCCGGCGGCTGCGCCGGGGCGTCGGTGCCGCTGAGACCGGTGGCCACCGGCGGGAGGGGGAAGCTGCCCGGCTGGCCGTGGTCGGCCGCCGGCGGGGCGACCGGGCCGGACGCCGCCTCGAAGTAGGCGACGGCGGTCTCGACGTCGACCGGACCGGTGGCGGGATCCGTCCCGTTGGTGAAGGCGGTGAAGGAGTCGCCGCCGGCGATCAGGAAGGAGTTCGCCGCCACCCGGTAGCTGGCCGCGGGGTCGACGACCTCGGCCGGCAGCGGGCCCGAGCCGTCGGGGTCCAGGGTGATCGACGCCGGGTCGACCCGCTGCCCGTAGGGGTTGGCGGTGTCGAAGCGGTAGGAGAAGCCCTCCGAGGTGCCCAGCCGCAGGGTGCTCGCACGCGGCTGGTCGGACTGGAACTGCTGCTCCAGCACCGCGCGGATGTCAGCGCCGGTCAGGGTGATCGCGTTGACCGTGTTCCCGAACGGCTGCACGGTGAACAGCTCGGCGTAGGTGACCTCGCCGACCTCGATGTCGGCGCGGAGGCCACCGGGGTTCATGAACGCCAGCACGGGGTCGCCGTAGGCGGGGTCGACCTGCAGCGCCTCCAGCTGCATCTGCGCCACCAGGTTGCCCAGGCTGGACTCGCCGTCCCGGACGGGGCGGAACACCTGCTGCCCCGTCGTCGGGTCGGTGGTCCAGGTGCCGGCGCGGCGGATGTCCTCGCTGGCGGTGCCGACGACGCGGTCACCCGCCTCGGCGGACCGCTCGTCCCAGTACTCCACGATCCCCGCGATCTCGGCGTCCGGGTTGTCGCGCAGCACCGGGACGTTCGCCGCCCGGTAGTCGCACCCTCGCTGCACGTCACCGGTGCGGCCGTCCAGCGTCAGCCGGATGTCGCTGACCAGGCGGCCGTAGGAGCCGGCCTGGGTGATCAGCCGCGGCTGGCCGGCGGGGTCGGCCACCAGGCAGGAGTAGCTCGCGTGGCTGTGCGAGCTGACGATCAGGTCGACGGCCGGGGAGACCCGGTCGTTGATGTCGACGACCGGGCCGGTCAGCTCGTCGCAGCCGTTGAAGTCGGCCGCGTCCTCGCCGGTGTTCTCCCCGCCCTCGTGCAGGAGCACGCCGATGGCCTCGATGCCCTGCTCCCGCAGCTCGGGGACCCAGCGGTTGACCGCCTCGGCCTCGTCGCCGAAGTCGACGTCGGCGATGCCGGTCGGGGAGACGATGGTCGGGGTGGTGTCGGTGACCACACCGATGAGGGCGATCTTCTTGCCGCCGGCCACGTCGAAGACCTGGTACGGGGGCAGGATCGGCTGGTCCGTGCCCTTGGCGTAGACGTTGGCCGCCAGGTAGGGGAAGTCGGCGCCGCGGAACGCGTTCCCGGTGCTGTCCTCGAAGCAACCGGTCACCCCGACCTCGACGCCCTCGCAGGCCTCGACGTCGTCGGTGAACGTGCCGTCGGTGGCCGCCGAGATGCGGCGCAGCTCGTCGGTGCCGCGGTCGAACTCGTGGTTGCCCACGACCGAGACGTCCAGACCCAGGGCGTTGAAGACCTCGATCGTCGGCTCGTCCTGGAAGACGCTGGAGTCGAACGGCGAGGCGCCGATCAGGTCGCCGGTGCTGACGAAGAGCGACGAGTCGGCGTTCCCGCCGGACTGCACGAACGCGGCCCGGGTCTCCTCGACGGTGCTCGCCAGGCTCGCGGCGCCGCCGACCAGGACGGTGCCGTCGTCGGCGGTGCCGGCGACGCCGTCGGGGCCGGGGCCCTCACCGGTGACCAGCGTCGCGTCGCTGCCCGTGGTCTCGGAGATCCGGCCGTGGAAGTCGTTGATCGCGAGGAGCTGGACCGGGACGTCGGCGTAGCGGTCCGGAACGGGGGCGGCCGAGGCCACGGCCGGCAGGCCCACCACCACGGCCGACGCCGCCAGGGTGGCGGTCAGGGAGAGGCGCGTTCTGCGCACGGGAGGTCCTCCAGAAGGGCGTGCGGGACCAGACCGCCGGGAGGGACGGCCTGCGGGTTCGGTGCACGGAGTCGAGCTGCGCGCTCGCGCTCGGGGAGACGGTTCGCGTGAAAGCTAGCGGGCGGCCCGGCTCATGCCAAGGCCCCGTGACGAACCGTCCCTCCTCGTTCACCGGCGGTTCGGATCGCGGCCTGTCCCAGGACCCGGTCACCACGTTCGGCGTCGGGTTCGTAGAGCACCGCCGACTGCCCGGCGGCCACCCCGCGCTGCTCGGCGTCGAGCAGGATCCGCAGCCCGCCGGTCTCGTCGGCGGTCACCGTGCAGGGCACGGGCGTGCCGTGCGCGCGCAGCTGCACCTCCGCCCGGAACGGCGGCACCGGCGGCTCCCCGGTCCACGTCGGAGCGCCGGTGACGACCAGTTCCACGCCGGCGAGGTCGGCGGTGCCGATGGTCACCGTCCGGGTGACCGGCTCGATCCCGAGCACGTAGCGGGGGCGCGAGTCACCGGCGCTCACCCCGAGGCCGCGCCGCTGGCCGACGGTGAAGCCGTAGGTGCCGTCGTGCTCGCCGACGGTCGCGCCGGTGGCGGCGTCGACGACGGGGCCGGGGCGGCTGCCCAGCCGGCGGGCGAGGAAGCCGCGGGTGTCGCCGTCCGGGATGAAGCAGATGTCGTGCGAGTCCGCCTTGGTGGCGACGGCGAAGCCCCGCTCCGCCGCGATCTCCCGCACGCGGTCCTTCGTCATGCCCCCCAGCGGGAACATCGCCGCGGCCAGCTGCTCCGCGGTCAGCACCCCGAGCACGTAGGACTGGTCCTTCGCGGCGTCGACCGACCGCCGCAGCTCGCCGTCGGCCAGCCGCGCGTGGTGGCCGGTGACGACGGCGTCGAAACCGAGCGCCCGCGCCCGGTCCAGGACGGCGGAGAACTTGATCTTCTCGTTGCAGCGCAGGCAGGGGTTCGGCGTGCGACCGGCGGCGTACTCGGCCACGAAGTCCTCGACCACGTCCTCGGTGAACCGCTCGGCCATGTCCCAGACGTAGAACGGGATGCCGAGCTCGTCGGCGACCCGCCGCGCGTCGTGGGAGTCCTCGACGCTGCAGCACCCCCGCGCCCCGCTGCGCAGCGTCTGCCGGTCCGGGGAGAGCGCGAGGTGCACCCCGGTGACGTCGTGGCCGGCATCGACGGCGAGCGCCGCGGCGACGGCGGAGTCCACTCCCCCGCTCATCGCGGCGAGCACCCTCACCGGCGCCCCGTCCCGGCCCGCCGGGCGCGCTCGACCACCGGGGCGATCACCTCGAGCAGGGCGTCGACGTCGTCGTCGGTGCTGGTGTGCCCGAGGCTGAACCGCAGCGAGCTGCGCGCCCGGTCGGGGTCGGCGCCCACGGCCAGCAGGACGTGGCTCGGACGGGCCACCCCGGCGCTGCACGCCGACCCGGTCGAGCACTCGATGCCGCGGGCGTCCAGCAGCATGAGGAGCGCGTCGCCCTCGGCGCCGGGGAACGACAGGTGGGCGTTGCCGGGCAACCTGCCGGGGCCGGAGCGCACCACGTCGTCGAGCGGGGCACCGTTGAGCTGCGCGTCGGGCACCTGCGCGGCGACGCCGGCCACCAGCCGGTCGCGCAGCCGGGCCAGGTCCGCGGCCCGCTCGACGCGGCCCTGCACCGCCGTGTGCGCGGCCACCGCCAGCCCGACGATGGCGGCGACGTCGAGGGTGCCGGAGCGGACGTCGCGCTCCTGGCCTCCTCCGTGCAGCAGCGGCGTGCACTCGGCGTCGCGGCGCAGCAGGAGGGCGCCGGCGCCCATGGGCCCGCCCAGCTTGTGCCCGGTCATCGTGAGCGCGTCGACGCCGCTGGCGCCGAAGTCGACCAGCACCTGCCCGACGGCCTGCACCGCGTCGGTGTGGAAGGGGACGCCGACGTCGTGCGCGGTGGCCGCGAGCGCGGCGACGTCGCTGACGGTGCCGATCTCGTTGTTGGCCCACATGACGCTGGCGACCGCGACGTCGCTGCCATCACCGAGCGCCTCGGCGAGCGCCTGCGGGGTGACCCGGCCCGTCGGCTCGACCGGCAGCCAGGTGACCTCGGCGCCCTCGTGCTTGGCCAGCCACTCGACGCTGTCCAGGACGGCGTGGTGCTCGGCCGGGCTGACCACGATCCGGCGACGGCGGGAGTCGGCCTCGCGCCGGGCCCAGAACAGTCCCTTGATCGCGAGGTTGTCGCTCTCCGTGCCACCGCCGGTGAACAGCACCTCCGAGGGCCGGGCACCCAGCGCCTCGGCCAGCCGCTCGCGGGCCTGCTCGGCGGCGCGGCGCGCGGCCCTGCCGCTCGCGTGCAGCGACGAGGCGTTGCCCACGCGGCCGAGCTGCTCGGTCATCGCGGCGAGCACCTCGGGCAGCATCGGCGTGGTCGCCGCGTGGTCGAGGTAGACCGGCTCGGAGTACGTCATGACGCGCTCAGGGTAGTCGCGGGAACGGCCGCAGCCGCTGTCGCCGTCGGGGAACCACCCGCACGCGGGGCGAGCACCGCGCCGGTGACCGCGACGGCCGACAGCACGACCACCCCGGCCACGACCGCCAGCGGCAGCGTCAGCGCCCCGGTGACCGCAACGGCGACGAGGACCCCGACCACGCCGACGCAGAGCGCGGCTCCGGTGACGTCGGCGATCTGGAAGGCCGCGGAGTCCGCGCCGCGGGTGGCGTCGGACGAGCGGTCCAGCAGCAGGACGCTGAGGCTGGGCATGCCCAGCCCCATGCCGAGCCCCGCCACCGCCCAGCTCGCGTACGCCGGCCAGCCGCCGATACCCGGGACGGCGATGGCCGCGGTGGCCAGCAGCCCTGCGGTCAGGACCACGAACCCGAGCCGCAGCAGGCGCACCCGCGACCAGTGCGCGTTGCGCCCCTGCAGCTGCGAGGCGGTGGCCCAGCCCAGGGCGCCGGCGGTGAGCGGGATCCCCGCGGCGGTGGCGGAGTACCCGTGCAGCTCGGTGAGGGCCAGCGGGAGCAGGGCGTCCATGCCGAAGAAGGCGCCGGCCAGCAGGCCGCGCCCGGCGACCACCGCGGGCAGCCCCGGTCGGGCGACGGCGGTGCCCGCGGGCAGCAGCGGGCGGAGGCCGACGACCAGGGCCAGCAGCCCGGCGACGGCCAGCCCGGCCGCCAGGAGGTCCAGGCGCTGCCCGGCGTACTGCAGCGCCCCGATGCCCACGCCGGCCAGCAGCGCCCACCAGCGGCGGGCGGACGCGGGGGCGGCGGCCGCGGCCGGCCGGGGCAGCGCGCGGACTGCGGGCAGCACCAGCCCGAGGCCGAGGAGGATGAGCGGCAGCAGCCCGAGGAAGACCAGCCGCCAGGTGAGGTGGGTGGTGAGCAGCCCGGCGACGACCGGGCCGATCAGCGCCGGCAGCACCCAGGCCGCGGCGAACGCGCCGAACAGCCGGGGCCGCAGGCCGGGGGCGAACGCCTGACCGGCCACCACGTACAGCGAGACGGCGATGACGCCCCCGCCGACGCCCTGCAGCGCCCGCGCCGCGACGAACACCGCCATGTGCCCCGAGACGCCGGCGGCGAGCAGCCCCGCCGCGAAGACCGCCACACCGGTCAGCAGCGCGACCCGGGACCCGCGGCGGTCACCCAGGTCACCGCCGAGCACCATCCCGACGACGGAGGCGACGAGGAAGGCGCTGAACGGCCACGCGTACCAGGCGAGCCCGTCGAGCTCCCGCACCGCGGTCGGCATCGCGGTCGCCACCGCCATCGCCTCGAAGGCGACGAAGGTGACCAGCATCAGCAGCCCGGCGGTGGTCAGCCGGTGCACCCGGTCGAACAGCGTCGGGGGCGCTCCGGTCTCCACGCCGTGGCCAACCACGCGCGCCCCCGGCTGCTTCCCGTCCCCCGACACGAGTCGAGCGCCGACCCCCGGAGGGATCGGCGCTCGACCGGTTGTTCAAGCCTTGCGGGTTCAGTCCGCGCGGCCGGCCCCGTCCAGAGGCTCACGCCGAGCGGAGCGAGGCATGAGGAGGACGGGGTCCTTCACTTGCGGGCGTTGATCTGCTCGGTGGCCTGCGGCACGACCGTGTTCAGGTCGCCGATGACACCGAAGTCGGCCAGCTCGAAGATCGGGGCCTCGGGGTCCTTGTTGATGGCCACGATGGTCTTCGAGGTCTGCATGCCGGCGCGGTGCTGGATCGCACCCGAGATGCCGACGGCCACGTACAGCTGCGGCGAGACGGTCTTGCCGGTCTGCCCCACCTGGAAGCTGTGCGGGTAGAAGCCGGAGTCCACCGCGGCGCGGGAGGCGCCGACGGCGCCGCCCAGCGAGTCGGCCAGGGCCTCGATGATCGAGAAGTTCTCGGCGCTGGCCACACCGCGACCACCGGAGACGACGATCGAGGCCTCGGTGAGCTCGGGGCGGTTGCTCTTCTGCTCGACGACGCGCTCGACGACCCGGACCTGCTTGGCCGCGTCGCTGATCGACACCGACACGGGCTGCTCGGCGCCGGCGGCCGGAGCCGGCTCGGGGGTGACCGAGTTGCCGCGCAGCGTGTAGATCGGGGTGCCGGTGGTGACCTTCGAGTGGACGATCGTCGCCCCGGCGAACGCGGCCTGGGCCGCGGTGCCGTCGGCGGCGATCTCGGTGACGTCGGTCAGGAAGCCGCTGCCGGTCTTGACGGCCAGGCGCGCGGCGATCTCCTTGCCCTCCGGGGAGGAGGGGATGACGACGGCGGCCGGCGACTTCTCGCCCACCAGCTGGGCCAGCACCTCGGCCTTGGGGGCCACGAGGTAGTCGTCGATGTCGGCCGACTCGGCCACGTAGACGGTGGCCGCGCCGTACTCGGCGAGCTGGTCGCGCACGCCGGCCGCGGTGCCGGGGGCGCCGAGGACGACGGCCGAGGGCTCACCGAGCGCGCGGGCCGCGGTGAGGGCCTCCAGGGTGGTCTTGCGGACGCCGCCGCCGGCCGGGTTCAGCTCGGCCAGGACCAGGACCTCTGCCATGATTTTCTCCTCTTCCTTCGATCCGGGCCGGGCTCAGACGATCTTCTGGCTGGCGAGGAAGTCGACGAACTTCTGCGCGCCGTCGCCCTCGTCGGGAACCTTGACGCCCTCGCCCTTGGGCGGGCGGCCGGCGAAGTCGAGCACCTGGGTGGTGGCGTTGGCCAGGCCCACCGTGGAGGCGTCGACGCCGAGGTCGGCCAGGGTCCTGGTCTCGACCGGCTTCTTCTTCGCGGCCATGATCCCCTTGAACGAGGGGTAGCGAGGCTCGTTGATGGTGTCCCAGGTGGAGATGATCGCCGGCAGCGGAGCCTCGAGGGCCCAGTAGCCGCCGTCGGTCTGCCGCTCGACCTTGGCGGTGCCGCCGTCGATGGTGACCTTGCGGGCCCCGGAGAGCTGCGGGATGCCCAGGCGCTCGGCCAGCAGGGCGGGCATGACGCTCATCTGGCTGTCGGTGGCCTCGGCCCCGCACATCACCAGGTCGTACTCGAGCTGCTGCAGGGCGGCGGCCAGGACGGCGCTGATCTGCGAGGCGTCCGAGCCGTGGATCGCCTCGTCGCTGACGTGGACGGCCTTGTCGGCGCCCATGGACAGCGCCTTGCGGATGGCGTCCGTGGCGTCGTCGGGGCCGACGGTGAGGACGGTGACCTCCCCGCCCTGCGCCTCCTTGATGGTGAGCGCCTCCTCGATGGCGTACTCGTCCATCTCGTTGATCACGTTGTCCGCGGACGCCCGGGCGACGGTGTTGTCGGCCGGGTCCAGCTTCCGCTCACTTCCCGAGTCCGGGACCTGCTTGACAAGAACGACGATGTTCATCGCGCTGAACCTTCCTCAGGACGCGTTCAAGACGCGGGCACGGTGACCCGCCTGGCTCCGATCATGGAGGCTACTGCGCAGTAACGCTGCTGCGGCACGAGGGGCCGGTGAGGCACGTCACGCCGACCTCCCCCGCGTCCCGCGGGCCGGCAGGACGCAGGCAAGGTCAGGTCAGGTCGCCGCCCCCGACGGCTCCGGCAGCAACCGGCGCAGCACGTCGGCCAGCGTGATGACGCCGATCACGGCGCCGGCGTGAGTCACCAGCGCGAGGTGGTTCCTGGTCTCCCGCATCGCGGTCAACGCCGCGTGGACGGTGGTGTCCGCGTCGAGGCGGAAGACGGGGCGCGCGAACTGCTCGGCGGGAGCGTCGTCCGGTGCCGAGAGGGTGTCGCGGACGTGCACGACGCCGGCGATCCCCGCTCCGTCGTCGAGCAGTATCCGCAGGTGCCCGGTCGTCCGGGTGGCTTCGCGCACCTCACCGGCGGTCCCGTGCACCCCCACGGCCACCAGCGGGGCGCCGGGACGGACGAGCTCGCCGACGGTGAGGCGCTCGAGCTCCAGGGCGCTGGAGAGCTGGCCCGAGAACCGTGCGTCGAGGGCGCCGACGTCCACCGAGTGCTCCACCAGGTGCCGCAACGCTGCGGAGCCGTGACCGGCTGCGACCCCGTTCGCCGGTTCGACGCCGACGCTGCGCACCAGGACGTTCGCCGCCGAGTTGAGGACGCGCAGCAGCGGACGGAACACCGCCATGAACGCCCGCATGGGCAGCGCGAGCATGGTCGCGGAGCGCTCCGGGTGGGCGATCGCCCACGACTTCGGGGCCATCTCCCCCACCACCAGGTGCACGAACGTGACCACGACCAGCGCCAGGACGAAGCCCACGACGTCTGCGGCGACAGGCGGCAGTCCCCAGGCCTCGAACACCGGGGTCAGCCAGTGGTGCACGGCGGGCTTGCTGATCGCACCGAGCGCGAGGGTCGCGGCGGTGATGCCCAGCTGCGAGCCGGCCAGCAGCAGCGTCAGCTCCGAGGAGCTCCGCAGCGCGGCCCGGGCGGAGCGGCTGCCGGCGGCCGCGTCCTCCAGGCGGTGCCGCTTGGCCGCCAGGGCGGCGAACTCGACCGCCACGAAGAAGGCGCTGAGCGCGACGATGACCACCGTCGCGGGCAGCACGACCCAGGGGCTGCCGCTCACCGGCCGGCCTCCTCGGTCGCGGTGGGGGCCTCGACCCGGCGGGGCAGCTCGAGGCGTACCCGCGACGGGACGTGGCGTTCGACCGCCAGCACCTCGAGGCGCAGCTGCCGGGGGGCGGGGGCGCCGTCGGCGACCAGATCGGCGAGGTCGGGCGGCAGCTCGACCTCCAGCCGGGTGCCGGGTTCGGGAAAGGCTCCGTGGACGGCGATGACCAGGCCGGCGATCGTCTCGAAGTCGCCCCGCGGCAGGTCGGCGCCCAGCGCCCGCTCCACCTCGTCGACGTGCACGTCGCCCGGCATCTCCCACACGCCGTCGCCCTCGACCGGGACGTACCCCGAGTGCTCGGCGTCGTGCTCGTCGGTGATCTCACCGACGAGCTCCTCGGCCAGGTCCTCGACGGTGATGACACCGGCGAAGCCGCCGTACTCGTCGATGACGCAGGCCAGCCGGTCGTCGGTCTGCCCGAGCAGGAGCAGCGTGTCGGGCAGCGGGCTGAACGTGGAGACGGTCAGCGGGGGCCGGGCGATCGTGGTGACGGGCGCGCTGTCGGACGCCGTGGTGGTCAGCAGGTCGACCAGGTGCACCACGCCGACGACGTCGTAGGTGTCGCCCGCCAGCACCGGGTACCGGGAATGCCCCTGCGCCATGAGCGTGCGCAACTGGCCGATGGTGTCGGCATCGGTCACCGTGTCCACCCGCGGGCGGGGCGTCATCGCGTGCCCGGCGTCCCGGCCGGGGAAGTCGAGGATGCGGTCGAGCATCATCGACAGCTCCGCCGGCAGGTCCCCGCTCTCCCGTGAGTCCTCCACGATGTGCTCGAGGTCGCGCGCGGTCGCGGCCTGCTCGACGTCGTGCACCGGCTCGATCCGCAGCGCCTTCAGCAGCAGGTTCGATGCGGCGTCGAAGACCCGGATCAGCCAGCCGAAGACGGTCAGGTAGAGGACGGTCGACCGGGCCAGCCACCGGGCGACGGGCTGGGGCCGGGCGATGGCGAGGTTCTTCGGGAAGAGCTCGCCGAACAGCATCTGCACGACCGTGGAGAACAGCAGCGCGAGCACCGCGCCGATGCCCACCGACACCGCGGCGGGGATGCCGATGCCGCCGAGCAGCGTGCCGAGGGACCGTCCGATCAGGGGCTCGGCGACGTAGCCGACGAGGAGCCCGGTCACGGTGATGCCCAGCTGGGCGCCCGAGAGCATGAAGGAGGTGCGACGGGTCACGGTCAGCGCCTGCTCGGCGGCGGAGTCACCGTCCGCCGCCAGGGCGGTGAGCTCCGACCGGTCGACCGCCATGTAGGCGAATTCCTGCGCCACGAAGTACCCCGTGACGACGGTGATGCCGAAGACGACGAGCACGCCGGTCAGGAGGGTGAGGACCTCGGTCACCGGCCGCGAACCCCCTCGTCGGATCCGGGGGGCGCGGCCGGGCGTCTGTGACTCGTACTCATGTCTCTCTTCGTGGGCCGGTGGGGGCGGGCGACGCCTCCGCGACCGACCAACGGTGCGCGGGCCCCGAGCGTTCCGCGACCGAGCGGCTCAGGCCGGTGGCCACTCCCCCGTCGTGGCGAACCGCCGGAGGATCTCGGTGTACGGGGCGAGGCCCAGCCCCTGCGCCGCGACCCAGTCGTCGGAGTAGTAGGTGCGCGCGTACCGCTCCCCGCCGTCGCACAGCAGGGTCACCACGCTCCCCTGCCGCCCGGCGGCGACCATCTCGGCGACCAGCCCGAAGGCGCCCCACAGGTTGGTGCCCGTCGAACCCCCCGCCCGGCGTCCGGTGACCTGCTCCAGGTGCCGCATCGCGGCCAGCGACGCCGCGTCGGGCACCGCGATCATCCGGTCGACGATGGTCGGCACGAACGAGGGCTCCACGCGCGGCCGCCCGATGCCCTCGATGCGCGACGGCGTCCCCGTCGTCCAGCCCGGCTCGCCGGCCGCGTACCCGGGGAAGAAGGCGGAGTTCTCCGGGTCGACCACGGCCAGCCGGGTCGGGTGCCGCCGGAACCGGAGGTACCGGCCGATGGTGGCGCTGGTCCCGCCGGTGCCGGCCCCGACCACGACCCACTCCGGCACCGGGTGCCGCTCGGCGGCGAGCTGCTCGAAGATCGACTCGGCGATGTTGTTGTTGCCGCGCCAGTCGGTGGCGCGTTCGGCGTAGGTGAACTGGTCGAGGTAGTGCCCCCCGCACTCGTCGGCGAGCCGGCGGGCCTCGTCGTACATCTCCGGGGCCCGGTCGACGAAGTGGCACCGCCCTCCGTGAAACTCGATGAGCGCCACCTTCTCCGGGCTGGTGGACCGCGGCATCACCGCGATGAAGGGCAGGCCGAGCATCCGGGCGAAGTAGGCCTCGCTCACCGCCGTCGACCCGCTGGAGGCCTCCACCACCGTGCTGCCCTCGGTGATCTGCCCCGAGCACAGCCCGTAGAGGAACAGCGACCGGGCCAGCCGGTGCTTGAGGCTGCCGGTCGGGTGGGTGGACTCGTCCTTGAGGTAGAGGTCGACCCCCCACTCGGGCGGCAGCGGGTAGACCAGCAGGTGGGTGTCCGCGCTGCGCCGCGCGTCGGCCTCGACGGCCGAGACGGCGCGGTCGACCCACGCCCGGCCGCCTGGGTCGGACCGGTCGACGACGGCGTCCACGGGGGTCAGCGGCCGGTGAATTCGGCCTTGCCCGGACCGTTCTCCAGGAAGGAGCGCATCCCGGACTTCTGGTCCTCGGTGTCGAACAGCTCGGCGAACAGCCGGCTCTCCAGGTCCAGCCCCTGCTCGATCGGCAGCTCGAGGCCCTCGTCGATCGCCCGCTTGGCCGCCGCCAGGGCCAGCGGCGGGCCGGCGGCGAGCTTGCGGGCCATGGCGAGTGCGGTGTCGTACACCTCGGCGTCGGGGACGACGGCGTCGGCGAGCCCCATCTCCAGGGCCTCCTCCGCACCGACGTGGCGGCCGGTGAACACCAGGTCCTTGGCCCGCGCCGGGCCGACCAGCCGGGCCAGGCGCTGGGTGCCGCCGGCGCCCGGGATGACGCCGAGCAGGATCTCGGGCTGGCCGATCTTCGCCCCCGCCCCCAGCACGCGGAAGTCGGCGCACAGCGCCAGCTCGTAGCCGCCGCCGAGCGCGTAGCCGGTGACGGCGGCGATGACGGGGCGCGGGATCCGCGCCACCGCGCGGAACGAGTCCTGCAGCTCCTTGCCCCACGCGGTCATGCCGGTGGCGTCGAGCTGCGACATCGCCTTGATGTCGGCGCCGGCGGCGAAGACCCGCTCCCCGCCGTAGATGACCACGGCACGCACGTCGTCGCGCTGCCCGGCCTCCAGCGCCGCGGCCCGCACCTCCAGGTGCAGCTGCTCGTCGATCGCGTTCATCTTCGGCCGGTCGAGCCGAATCGTGCCGACACCGTCGGCCACCTGCAGGGTCACGAATTCGGGCATGCGGGGAGCCTATCCGTGGCCCCCTCCAGGGGACCGCCCCGAGCGTGCGAGGGGTGGGAAGGAGGGGGTCCTTCTGCTAGCGAGCCCGGCGGGCGGTGAAGCGGCCGTCGGTGCGGGTCAGCTCGAGCGGGAGCCCGAAGGTGTCCGACAGGTGCCCGGCGGTGAGGACGTCGTCGGCCGCACCGGAGGCCACCACCTCGCCCTCCCGCAGCAGCAGCGCGTGGGTGTAGCCCGGCGGGATCTCCTCGACGTGGTGCGTGACCAGCACCTGCGCGGGCGCGTAGTGGTACTTCGCGAGGTCCGTCAGCCGGGCCACCAGGTCCTCGCGCCCGCCGAGGTCGAGGCCGGCGCCGGGCTCGTCCAGCAGCAGCAGCTCGGGGTCGGGCATCAGCGCGCGGGCGATCTGGGTCCGCTTGCGCTCACCTTCGCTGAGCGTGCCGAAGGGCCGGTGGGCGTACTGGGCCACCCCCCACTGCTGCATGAGCATCCCGGCCCGGGTCAGGTCGTGGACGTCGTAGCGCTCCCGCCAGCGGCCGACGACGGCGTAGCCGGCCGACACGACGATGTCGCCGGTCCTCTCCGACGGGGCGATCCGCTGGGCGAGCGAGGCGCTGGTCAGCCCGATGCGGGGCCGCAGCTCGAACACGTCGACGGCCCCGAGCGTCTCGCCCAGCAGCCGCACCTCTCCGCGGGTCGGGTGCAGCTGCGCGGCCGCCAGCTGCAGGAGCGTCGTCTTCCCCGCCCCGTTGGGGCCGAGCACCACCCAGCGCTGGTCCTCCTCCACCACCCAGTCGATGCCGCGGAGCAGGTGGTTCTGGCCCCGGACGACGTCGACCCCGGTCATCCGTACGACCGCCCCCTCGGGGGCGTCAGGGTTCGCCACGCCCCCATCCAACCAAGCGGCGCGGCGGTCGGTGCGCCCGCTCCGGGCGAGGACTTGGCACGATCGCCCGGTGACCGATCTCCCGGCCGCCGGCCACCCGCTCCTCGACGTGCTGCCCGGCGCGCCCGCCCCCCTGGGCGCGGTGTGGGACGGCCGCGGGACGAACTTCGCGCTGTGGTCGGCCGGCGCCTCCGCCGTCGACCTGTGCCTGTTCGACCCCGACGGCGCCGAGCACCGGCACCGCCTCGAGGAGACCACCCACCAGGTCTGGCACGGCCGGCTCCCGGGCATCGGCCCCGGGCAGCGCTACGGCTACCGCGTGCACGGCGGCTACGACCCGTTCTCGGGGCAGCGGTTCAACCCGGCCAAGCTGCTGCTCGACCCCTACGCGCGGGCCGTCGACGGCGAGCTCCGGCTGCACACCGCGCTCTTCGGCCACCCGTTCGGCGCCCCCGACTCCGCCGTCCCCGACGACCAGGACTCCGCGCCGTACGTGCCGCGCGGCGTCGTCGTGCACGACCCGTTCCCCTGGGACGGGGACCGCCCGCTGCGGCGCTCGTGGTCCGACACGGTCATCTACGAGGTGCACGTCAAGGGCGCGACCGCCCGTCATCCCGGGGTCCCGTCGCACCTGCGCGGCACCTACGCCGGGCTCGCCCACCCGGCGTTCGTCGAGCACCTGCTGGCCCTCGGCGTGACGGCGGTGGAGCTGCTGCCGGTGCACCAGTTCGTCAGCGAGCCGCACCTGCTGCGCCGCGGGCTGACCAACTACTGGGGTTACAACACGCTCGGCTACTTCGCACCGCACGCCGCCTACAGCTCCTCCGGCAGCGGCGGCGGGCAGGTGACCGAGTTCAAGACGATGGTGAAGGAGCTCCACGCCGCCGGTATCGAGGTGATCCTCGACGTGGTCTACAACCACACCGCCGAGGGTGACCACACCGGGCCGACCCTGTCGTTCAAGGGCATCGACAACCCCGGCTACTACCGGCTCGACGGCGGCAACCCGGCCCGTTACACCGACTACACCGGCTGCGGGAACACCCTCGACGTGCGCCGGCCGGCGGTCCTGGGGCTGCTCATGGACTCGCTGCGCTACTGGGTGACCGAGATGCACGTCGACGGCTTCCGCTTCGACCTCGCCTCCGCGCTTGCGCGCTCCATGCACGACGTCGACCGACTGTCGGCGTTCTTCGACGTCGTGCACCAGGACCCCGTGGTCAGCCAGGTCAAGCTGATCGCCGAGCCGTGGGACATCGGCCCCGGCGGCTACCAGGTCGGCAACTTCCCGCCCCCGTGGACGGAGTGGAACGGCAAGTACCGCGACACCGTGCGGGACGTGTGGGCGGGCGCCCACGTCGGAGTGCGGGACCTCGCCTACCGGCTGACCGGCTCCTCGGACCTCTACCGCTCCGACGGCCGCCGTCCGTTCGCCAGCATCAACTTCGTCACCGCGCACGACGGCTTCCCCCTCGCCGACCTGGTGAGCTACGAGCACAAGCGCAACGAGGCCAACGGCGAGGAGAACCGGGACGGCGAGAGCCACAACCGGAACTGGAACTGCGGCGTCGAGGGGCCCACCGACGACCCGGAGGTGCTCGCCCTGCGCGCGCGCCAGGTGCGCAACCTCCTGGCCACGCTGCTGCTGTCCACCGGGGTGCCGATGCTCACCGCCGGTGACGAGCTGGGCCGCACCCAGGGGGGCAACAACAACGCCTACTGCCAGGACAACGAGATCTCCTGGCTGGACTGGGACAACGCCGACGAGGACCTGCTCGCCTTCGTCACCCGGCTGGTCCGGCTCCGGCGCGGCGCCCCGGTGCTGCGGCAGGAGGCGTTCTTCGAGGGGCACGAGCTGGCCGGCACCGGCGGCACCCGCGACCTGGCGTGGTTCGCCCCGGGTGGAGGTCAGCTCACCACCGGGCACTGGTTCGACACCGGGCTGCAGACGGTGGGCATGTACCTCGACGGCCGCGGCATCCGGCACCGCGACGAGCACGGCCACCCGGTGGTCGACGACTCCTACCTGGTGCAGGTGCACGCCGGGCCCGACCCGGTGACCGTCGAGCTCCCCGGCCCGCCGTGGGCCGACGGCTACGAGCTGGTGCTCTCCACCGAGTACGCCCGCGGCACCCCGCCGGAGCCGACCTTCGTGGCCCCGGGGCCGCTGGTGATGCCCGGCCGCTGCGTCTGGCTGCTCCGCGTCGAACGCCGCCCCTGAGACGTCGACTGCGCAGTTGTTGCCGCCGACACGCGGCGGCACGCCGTCCTGAGCTGCACCAACTGCGCAGTCGGGCGGCCCCCACGACGCACGAGAGCCCCCGGTCCTGGTGACCGGGGGCTCTCGGTGGTTCGCGCTGCAGTTACTCCTGCGGCTGCTCGAAGGTGATGACGGTCCAGCCCAGCAGCAGGCGGTCGCCGTCGGAGAGCGGGTGGGCCACACCCGGCTCCAGCTGGGTCCACTCGGTGGCCTCGGGGCCGGCGACGTGGGTGCCGTTGAGCGAGCCGAGGTCGACCAGCGAGACCTCGCGGCCGTTGCGGGTCAGCGCGGCGTGGGCGGAGGAGAGCACGTTCTGGGTGTCGGCTATCGGCACCGCACGCGCCGAGCCGCTGGAGACCATCTCGTGGTTGTCGGGACGCCGGCCGAGCACGAGGTCCTCGTCGATGGTGACCACCATGCCGTCGTCGAACCGCAGGATCGGGGTGGCCTCGGCGGGGTCCGGCCGCCAGAAGGCGGTCTGCTCGCCCGAGTCGGGGCGGGCCGACGCCGCCGAGGAGCCCCGGCCGGCGCCGAAGCCCGCGTCCGTGCCCGCAGAGAACGACGACTGCGCCGCCGCCACCGGTGCCGCGGCGGCGACCGGCGCCGCACCGGCCAGGTGCAGCGTGGCGCCACCGCCGGGCACGGTGCCCTCGACCAGGTCGTAGCTCACCCCCGGCGGGGTGCGCGGCGCCGACTGCCCCGGGCCCACGTAGAGCGACTGCCCCAGCGAGAAGCCGGCCGCGAGCGTGCCGCCCTCGACCGACGACCCGGAGACCGGGACGCCGTCGACGGCCGGCTGCCCCTTGCCCGCCCACAGCGCGACACCGGTTCCGGCGTCGGCGGTGACGACGAGGGCGAAGGACACGCTGCCGGAGGCGAGGGAGCTCAGCTGACCGGCGACGGCGGCGAGGACGCGGTCGGCCCCGGGACCCGTCACGCCCAAGCAGGCGTGCAGGGCCGACACGAGGGCGGGCGAGCCGGGAGCGTCGACCCACAGCAGGCCGCCGCCACGGCGGGCGACGACGGCATCTCCGGGGAGGACTTCACAGCGGTCGGGCATGGCGTCCAGCCTAGTGATCCGCGAGCGGTCTGGCTGGGCGCGGGCCGACGCCACGCCGGGGCGTCACGACGTCACACGGTGTCGCTGGGGCCGACGTGGTGGATGAGCCGGCTGAGCCCGGCTACGCCGTGCTCACCACGCCGAGCTCCGCCGGATCGGCGAGGTGCTCCGAGTGCGGGAGGACGCGCACCGTGTAGCCGAAGGCGCCCGTCCGCTCCAGCGGCACGGTGGCGGTGAACCAGTGGCGCGTCCCGTCCGCGTGCTCGTGGGCCATGGGCACGGTGGTCACCTCGTGCAGCCCGTCGGCGTCGTCGACCCGGCCGTAGGCGGCCTGCACCTGGACGTCGCCGGGCTGCAGCCCCGGCAGCTCGACCTCGGCCCGCAGCGCGAGGGTCGAGCCGATCTCCGGGGTGTCGCCGGCGCCGGTCGCCTCGACGTGGGCGACGCGCACGTCGTGCCACTGGGACAGCAGGTGCGCCCGCCACGAGGCCTCGGTGCGCGCCGGTGCGTAGCCGTCGGCGGCCATCGCACGGGCCGAGCCGGCCGCCGGCACGTACAGCCCGCGGACGTAGTCGCGGACCATCCGGGTGGCCAGGACCTTGGGGCCGGTCTCGCGCAGGGTGTGCCGCACCATCTCCACCCAGCGGCCCGGCACGCCGTCGCTGTCCCGCTCGTAGAAGCGCGGCAGTACCTGGGTGCTCAGCAGGTCGTAGATCGCCCGGGCCTCCACCTCGTCGCGGCGGTCGGAATCGGCGACGCCGTCGGCGGTGGGGATCGCCCAGCCGTTCTGCCCGTCGAACCACTCGTCCCACCAGCCGTCGCGGATGGAGAGGTTCAGGCCGCCGTTGAGCGCGGCCTTCATGCCCGAGGTGCCACAGGCCTCGAGCGGGCGCAGCGGGTTGTTCAGCCAGACGTCGCAGCCCCAGTAGAGGTAGCGCGCCATCCCGATGTCGTAGCCGGGCAGGAACGCGATCCGGTGGCGGATCTCCGGGTCGTCGGCGAACTCCACCATCTGCTGGATGAGCCGCTTGCCACCGTCGTCCGCGGGGTGGCTCTTCCCGGCGATGACCAGCTGCAGGGGTCGCTCGGGGTCCAGGAGGAGGGCCTTGAGCCGCTCCGGGTCGCGCAGCATCAGCGTCAGCCGCTTGTACGAGGGCACCCGGCGGGCGAAGCCGATGGTGAGCACGTCGGGGTCGAAGGCGGTGTCGGTCCACCCGACCTCCGTCTCGGTGGCACCGCGGGACAGCGCGGTCTCCCGGATCCGCCGGCGCACCTCCTCGACGAGGCGGCCCCGCAGCGCCCGGCGGACGCCCCACAGGACGTCGGCGGGGATCTTGTCGACGCCGTCGAAGTGCACCGGCCCGTCGACCGTGACCGGATCGCCCTGGCTGGAGGTCTGGGTGCCCATCTCCACCAGCTCGCGCGCGGTCCAGGTGGGGGCGTGCACGCCGTTGGTGATGGAGCTGATGGGCACGTCACTCTCGTCGAAGCCCGGCCACAGGTCGTTGAACATCCCCCGGCTGACGTGCCCGTGCAGCGCGCTCACCCCGTTGGCCCGCTGGCCCAGGCGCAGGCCCATGTGCGCCATGTTGAACTTCGTCGGGTCGTCCTCGGCGCCCAGCGGGAGCAGCTGGTCCATCGGCACGCCGAAGCCGGTGAAGTAACGCTCGATGAGCGCCTTCGGGAACCGGTCGATGCCGGCCGGCACGGGGGTGTGGGTGGTGAAGACGGTGCCCGCGCGCACGGCCTGGAGCGCCTCGGCGAAGGTGAGACCGTGCGCCTCGGTGAGCTCCCGGATGCGCTCGACGCCCTGGAAGCCGGCGTGGCCCTCGTTGGCGTGGAACACCTCCGGCTGCGGGGTGCCGGTCAGCGAGCAGTAGGCGCGCAGCGCCCGCACCCCGCCGATGCCCAGCAGCATCTCCTGCCGGAGGCGGTGGTCCTCGTCGCCGCCGTAGAGCCGGTCGGTGACCAGCCGCTCGCCCGGGGCGTTCTCCTCGATGTCGCTGTCCAGCAGCAGCAGCGAGACCCGCCCGACCTGCGCGCGCCAGACGTGCGCGTGCAGGGTCCGCCCCTCCGGCAGCGGCACGGTGATGACCACGGCCGAGCCGTCGGCCTGGCGGAGCAGCTTGATCGGCAGGCCGTGCGGGTCCAGCGAGGGGTAGTGCTCGAGCTGCCACCCGTCGGCGGACAGCCCCTGGCTGAAGTAGCCGGCCCGGTACAGCAGGCCCACGCCGATCAGCGGTACGCCGAGGTCGGAGGCGGCCTTCAGGTGGTCGCCGGCGAGGATGCCCAGGCCGCCGGAGTACTGCGGGAGCACCTCGCTGATGCCGAACTCGGCGGAGAAGTAGGCGATGCTCCGCGGCGCCTCGTCGCCCAGCGACTGATACCAGCGCGGGGTGGCGAGGTACTCCTCCAGGTCGTCGACGGCGTCGGTCAGCCGGCGGACGAACCGCCGGTCCTTGGCCAGGGTGGCCAGGCGTTCGGCCGACACCTCCCCCAGCACGCGCACCGGGTCGCCGCCGCAGCGGCCCCACAGATCGGGGTCGAGGGCCTCGAACAGATCGCGGGTCTCGACGTGCCAGGACCAGCGCAGGTTCGTCACCAGCTGGGAGAGCGGCAGGAGCGGCTCCGGCAGAGCCGCGCGGACGGTGAACCGACGAAGAGCTCGCACCCGGCGAGCCTAACGAGTCGCGGGCCCTCCGTCGCGTCCGTCGCGCGGTGCCCCGCGGAGCCCGCCGGAGCAGGCCACCGACCCCGGACGGGTGAGGTGGGAGCTGCGGACGAGCGGCCGAGATGCTGGTGAGGCGGCAGCTCAGTAGCGTGGTCGCCGATGACTGGCCGCGCTGATCTCCGCCTCGGCATCACCGATGTCGCCCCCGTCGTGTCCTGCGGGTCCTTCTCGGCCCGCGCGGTGGTCGGTGAACACCTGCCGATCACCGCCACCGTCTTCCGCGAGGGCCACGACGCCGTCGCGGCCAACGTCGTGTGGATCCCACCCGGCGCCGAGGACGACCCCGGCCCGCTGCGCCGCCTGGCGAAGCACGGGCAGGAGCCCGACCGCTGGCTCACCACCGTGGTCCCCGACCGCGAGGGCTCCTGGTCCTTCCGCATCGAGGCCTGGAGCGACCCCCTGGCCACCTGGCGGCACGCCGTCGAGGTCAAGGTCGAGGCCGGCCAGGGCGCCGACGAGCTGGCCAACGACCTGGAGGAGGGCGCCCGGCTGCTCGACCGGGTGGCCGCGGACGCCGAGGAGGACTGGCGCGGCCGGGTGGAGGCCGCCGCCGCCGCGCTCCGCGACACCTCGCAGGAGCTGACCGTGCGCATCGCCCCGGCGCTGGCCGCCGGGCTCCAGCGCTACCTCTACGAGCACCCGGTGCGCGAGCTGGTCACCCGCTCCCCCCGGTACGAGGTGTGGGTCGACCGTCGCGAGGCCCTCTACGGCTCCTGGTACGAGTTCTTCCCGCGGTCGGAGGGGCCCGTCGTCGGCGGCGTCCCGACGCACGGCACCTTCACCACCGCCGCCGACCGGCTGCCGGCGATCGCGGACATGGGCTTCGACGTCGTCTACCTGCCCCCGATCCACCCGATCGGCAAGGTCAACCGCAAGGGCCCGAACTCCAGCCAGTTCCCCGGCGGCAACCCGCACGACGTGGGCCCCGACGACGTGGGCTCCCCGTGGGCCATCGGCAGCGACGAGGGCGGGCACGACGCCGTCCACCCGCAGCTGGGCACCATGGACGACTTCAAGGCCTTCGTCGCCCGCACCCGGGAGCTGGGCATGGAGGTCGCGCTCGACTTCGCGCTGCAGGCCGCGCCGGACCACCCGTGGGTCGAGACCCATCCGGAGTGGTTCACGACCAAGCCCGACGGCACGATCGCCTACGCGGAGAACCCGCCGAAGAAGTACCAGGACATCTACCCGATCAACTTCGACAACGACCCCGAGGGCATCTACGCGGAGTGCCGCCGGGTGATCCAGGTGTGGATCGACGCCGGGGTGACGATCTTCCGCGTCGACAACCCGCACACGAAGCCGCTGAACTTCTGGCACTGGCTGATCTGGGACGTCAAGCAGAGCCACCCCGACGTGCTCTTCCTCGCCGAGGCGTTCACCCGGCCGGCGATGATGCACCAGCTGGCGCGCATCGGCTTCACGCAGTCCTACACGTACTTCACGTGGCGCACCGGGCGCGAGGAGCTGGAGGAGTACGGCCGGGAGCTGGCCGCGAACAGCCACTACATGCGGCCCAACTTCTTCGTGAACACCCCGGACATCCTCCACGAGTCGCTGCAGTTCGGTGGCCCGCCGATGTTCAAGATCCGCGCCGTGCTCGCGGCGATGATGAGCCCCACCTGGGGCGTCTACTCCGGGTTCGAGCTCTTCGAGCACGTGGCGGTGAAGCCGGGCAGCGAGGAGTACCTGGACAGCGAGAAGTACCGGCTGCGCCCGCGCGACTGGGCCGGCGCGGAGGCGTCCGGCCGGAGCCTCGCCCCGTACCTGCGACGGCTCAACGAGGTCCGGCGCGCCCACCCGGCGCTGCAGCAGCTGCGCACGCTGCGCTTCCACCAGGTCGACAACCCCAGCCTGCTCTGCTTCTCCAAGACCGACCCGGGCTCGGACGACGCCGTCATCGTCGTCGTGAACCTGTCCAGCCGCGACACCCAGATCGGGACGACGGCGCTGGACCTGCCGGCGCTGGGCCTGGACTGGCACGAGCGATTCGGGGTCACCGACGAGCTGACCGGCGCCCGCTACGACTGGGGCCAGTTCAACTACGTGGAGCTCGACCCCTACCGGGAGCCCGCCCACGTCTTCGCGGTCACCTTCCCGCGGCCCGTGCAGTTCCCCCCGCCGGTCGACTGAAAGAGGACCCGCCTGCCCCCCACCCCCACCGCTCGCGCGCTCGCGGCGGGCCCCGGCAGGCGGGCCGCGCACTTCCACCCCAGGCACGACAGGAGAGGGGCACCCGCTCCCGATGAACGTTCCCGTCCCCGACTCCCCCTCGCACCGGTCCGCGCTCCCGCCGCCGGGCACCGACCCCGAGTGGTACAAGCGCGCGGTCTTCTACGAGGTGCTCGTCCGCGGCTTCGCCGACAGCAACGCCGACGGCGTCGGCGACCTGCGCGGCATGAAGGACAAGCTGGACTACCTGCAGTGGCTCGGCGTCGACTGCCTGTGGCTGCCACCGTTCTTCGCCTCCCCGCTGCGCGACGGCGGCTACGACGTCAGCGACTACACGGCGGTGCTGCCCGAGTTCGGCACCATCGAGGACTTCAAGGAGTTCCTCGACGAGGCCCACGCCCGGGGCATGCGCGTGATCATCGACTTCGTCATGAACCACACCTCGGACCAGCACCCGTGGTTCCAGGCCAGCCGCAGCGACCCCGACGGCCCGTACGGCGACTTCTACGTCTGGGCCGACGACGACACCGGCTACGCCGACGCCCGGATCATCTTCGTCGACACCGAGAGCTCCAACTGGACGTTCGACCCGGTGCGCAAGCAGTACTTCTGGCACCGGTTCTTCTCCCACCAGCCCGACCTGAACTTCGAGAACCCGAAGGTGCAGGAGGCGATCATCGACGCCCTGCGCTTCTGGCTGGACCTCGGCATCGACGGCTTCCGGCTCGACGCCGTGCCCTACCTCTTCGAAGAGGAGGGCACCAACTGCGAGAACCTCCCGCGCACCCACGAGTTCCTCAAGGAGGTGCGCAAGGTCGTCGACGCCAACTACCCGGACACGGTGCTGCTGTGCGAGGCCAACCAGTGGCCGGCCGACGTCGTCGAGTACTTCGGCGAGAACGGCGACGAGTGCCAGATGGCGTTCCACTTCCCCGTCATGCCGCGCCTGTTCATGGCGGTGCGCCGGGAGCAGCGCTTCCCCATCTCGGAGATCATGGCGCAGACGCCGGACATCCCGGACAACTGCCAGTGGGGCGTCTTCCTCCGCAACCACGACGAGCTGACCCTCGAGATGGTCACCGACGAGGAACGCGACTACATGTGGGACGAGTACGCCAAGGACCCCCGCATGAAGGCCAACATCGGCATCCGCCGGCGGCTGGCCCCGCTGCTGGACAACGACATCAACACCCTCGAGCTGTTCAACGCGCTCCTGCTGAGCCTGCCGGGCTCCCCGGTCCTCTACTACGGGGACGAGATCGGCATGGGCGACAACATCTGGCTCGGTGACCGCGACGGCGTCCGGACGCCGATGCAGTGGACCCCGGACCGCAACGGCGGGTTCTCCACCGCTGACCCCCAGCGCATGTACCTGCCGCTCAACGCCGACCCGGTGTACGGCTACCAGGTCACCAACGTCGAGGCCCAGCTGCGCAACACCAACTCGCTGCTGCAGTGGGTCCGGCGGATGATCCAGGTCCGCGGCCAGCACCCCACCTTCGGGCTGGGCAGCTACGCCGAGATCGGCTCGCGCAACCCCACGGTGCTCTCGTTCGTGCGCGAGTTCGGCGACGACGTCGTGCTCTGCGTCAACAACCTGTCGCGCTTCCCGCAGCCGGTCGAGCTGGACCTGCGCCGCTTCGAGGGCTACACGCCGATCGAGCTCACCGGGCGGGTGGAGTTCCCGCAGATCGGCGTCCTGCCGTACATGCTCACCCTCGCCGGCCACGGCTTCTACTGGTTCGAGCTCTCCAAGCCGACCGAGCCCGCCGCCGACGAGCACGAGGACTGGGCCAGCGCCACCTCCAGCGCCGTGGCCGACTCCCTGCTGGCCGCGGGCGTGGTGAGCGCCGCCGACGAGCCGTCCGACGAGTCCGGAGATGCCCGATGAGCGCACTGATCGACCTGTTCCGCGAGTGGATCCCGCAGCAGCGGTGGTTCGGCGGCAAGGGCCGCGAGTGGGCCGGGGTCACCGAGGACGGCTTCTTCCTCGACCGCGGCAACCCGGTGCTGTCGGTGCACCGGGTGCGGATCGAGTACACCGACGGCGCCCGCGACACCTACCTGGTGCCGATCTCCTGGCGCGACCAGCAGGCCGAGGAGCTGGGAGCGGCCTACATCGGCGCGGTCGTGGGCGAGGGGCAGGAGACCTACGCCTACGACGCGATGCGCGATCGGGAGGCCACCGCGCCGTGGCTGATCCACCTGGCCAACGGCTCCTCGGTGGGCCCGATGCACTTTGCCCCCGCCGGCGAGGGCGACATCCCCGCTGGCCTGCCGGGCGACATCGTCTCGACCGAGCAGAGCAACACCTCGCTGGTGTACGGCCAGGAGGCGATCCTCAAGCTCTTCCGGCGGCTGGAGCCCGGGCTCAACCCCGACGTCGAGATCCACGGCGCCCTGCGCCGGACCGACAACGAGCACATCGCCCCGCTGCTGGGTCACGTGGAGATCGACGACCCGGCGGGCGGCGAACCGGCCACCGTGGCCATGCTCCAGACGTTCGTGCCCAACGCCAGCGACGGCTGGCGGCTGGCGACCGCGAGCGTCCGCGACCTGTACGCCGAGGGTGACCTGCACGCCGACGAGGTGGGTGGGGACTTCGCGGCCGACAGCGAGCGGCTGGGTGCGGCGACCGCCTCGGTGCACGCCGACATGGCTGCGGTCCTCCCCACGGAGGAGGCCGCGCCGGACTGGTACCCGACCGTGGCCCGGCAGATGTCCGAGCGGCTCGACGCCGCGATCGAGATCGTGCCGCAGCTGCAGGAGCACGCGGACGCGCTGCGCCAGGTCTACGCCGCCGTCGCCGAGAGCGGCGAGCAGGTCGTCCGCCAGCGGGTGCACGGCGACCTCCACCTGGGCCAGGTGCTGCGCACCGCCACCGGCTGGATCATCCTCGACTTCGAGGGTGAGCCGGCCCGCCCGCTCGTGTCCCGCCGGGAGCTCGACAGCCCGCTGCGCGACGTCGCCGGCATGCTGCGCAGCTTCGACTACGCGGCCCGGCACCTGCTCGTCGAGCAGCCGGAGGACCCGCAGCGCGAGTACCGCGCCCAGGAGTGGGCGGCACGGAACCGGGCCGCCTTCTGCGCCGGCTACTCCGAGGCCAGCGGCCTGGACCCGTGCGGGGAGTCACCACTCCTTCGGGCGTTCGAGGCAGACAAGGCGGTTTACGAATGCGTCTACGAGGCGAGGAACCGTCCGCACTGGCTGATGATCCCGCTCCAGTCGATCGCCCGGCTCGCCGGCCGCGACTGAGCTCCCGAACCGACGGACCAGAGCACCGAGAACGGACGAGGACGGCGAGACGATGACGACCGACGACCGAGGCGAGAGCCACGTGGCCGACAAGGACGATCTGCAGCGCGCCGTGGACCGGAAGGTGGCCGAGGCCGAGGCAGCTGCCGGCGGCCCGGTCGTGAACGCCGAACCGGCGAAGAAGACGACCCGCCGCGCCGCGGCGAAGAAGGCGCCCGCCGAGAAGGCCACGCCCGCCGAGAAGGCGCCCGCGAAGAAGGCCCCGGCCGCGAAGAAGGCGGCGCCGGCCAAGAAGGCGACCCCGGCCAAGAAGGCGGCCGCCGCCGACGCGGCGACGCCCACCACGAGGGCGACGGCAGCGAAGCGGGCGACGGCGAAGAAGGTCGCCGCCGCGCCCACGGCCACCGAGGCCACGCCGGAGCCCGGCAGCGAGGACACCGAGATCACCGCCAACCCGGTGGTGGCCCCCGCCCCCGTCGCCGAGCCCGGCTCCCCCAGCGGCGCCCCGGCCGGGCAGCCGGAAGCCCCCGACCCCGACCCGGCCCAGCCCGACACCCCGCAGGCGCCGACCGAGGACCGGGCGACCACCGGGGGCTCGGCGGAGCCGGCTGCGCCGGTCCTGCCGGCCGGCGCTCCGTCCCCCGCCGGCGGTACGACCGCCGGCGCCGCCGAGGACAGCGGGATCGAGGAGTTCGGCGAGGAGGAACTCCGGGCGATCGTCGAAGGCTGGTCGCACGACCCGCACCGCATCCTCGGCGCGCACCGCACGGCCGAGGGCTGGGCGGTGCGCACGTTGCGGCCCGATGCGGTCAGCGTCGCCGTCCTCGACGAGGACGGCAGCCGGTACGAGGCCGAGCGCCTGCACGACGGGGGCATCCACGAGGCGCGCCTCCCCCGCCAGCCCGGGGACTACCGGATCGAGGTGGTCTACGGGGACGGGCAGGGCGGCACGACCACGCACACGGTCGACGACCCCTTCCGCTGGCTGCCCACGCTCGGACCGGTCGACGAGCACCTGATCCGCGAGGGGCGCCACGAGCGGCTGTGGGAGGTGCTCGGCGCGCACGTCCGGCGGTACGAGACGCCGCGCGGCACGGTCGAGGGCGTCTCCTTCGCCGTCTGGGCGCCCAGCGCGCGCGGCGTGAAGGTCACCGGCGACTTCGACTACTGGGAGGCCCGCGCCTACCCGATGCGGGTGCTCGGGTCCTCCGGTGTCTGGGAGATCTTCATCCCCGGGGTGCAGGTCGGCACCCGCTACCGCTACCACGTCCTGGGTGCCGACGGGACCTGGCGCGAGAAGTCCGACCCGCTCGCGTTCGCCACCGAGGTGCCGCCCCTGAACGCGTCCGTGGTGACGGAGTCCACCTACGAGTGGCGCGACGACGCCTGGCTGACCGAGCGCGCCGAGGCCGGGTGGCACCAGCGCCCGATGAGCGTCTACGAGGTCCACGCCGGCTCGTGGCGCGAGGGGCTGTCCTACCGCGAGATGGCCGACGAACTGGTCGACTACGTCCGGGAGGCCGGCTTCACCCACATCGAGTTCATGCCGCTGGCCGAGCACCCCTTCGGCGGCTCCTGGGGCTACCAGGTCACCTCCTACTACGCGCCCACCTCCCGTTTCGGCACCCCGGACGACCTGCGGTACCTGATCGACCGGGCACACCAGGCCGGTATCGGGATCATCGTCGACTGGGTGCCCGCCCACTTCCCCAAGGACGAGTGGGCGCTGGCCCGCTTCGACGGGACGCCGCTCTACGAGCACGGTGACCCGCGCCGGGGCGAGCAGTTGGACTGGGGCACCTACGTCTTCGACTTCGGCCGGTCGGAGGTCCGCAACTTCCTGGTCGCGAACGCGCTGTACTGGTGCAAGGAGTTCCACATCGACGGCATCCGCGTCGATGCGGTCGCCTCGATGCTCTACCTGGACTACTCCCGCAGCGAGTGGGAGCCCAACAAGTACGGCGGCCGGGAGAACCTGGAGGCGGTGGCCTTCCTCCAGGAGTTCAACGCGACCGTCTACCGCGAGGTCCCCGGCGTCATGACGATCGCCGAGGAGTCGACCGCCTGGCCCGGCGTCACCCGGCCGACCCACCTGGGCGGGCTGGGTTTCGGCTTCAAGTGGAACATGGGCTGGATGCACGACTCGCTCGCCTACGTCGAGCGGGAGCCGGTCTACCGCAGCTACCACCACGGCCAGCTGACGTTCTCGATGCAC
This sequence comes from Blastococcus sp. SYSU DS0616, assembly GCF_054051015.1. Classification (NCBI taxonomy): domain Bacteria; kingdom Bacillati; phylum Actinomycetota; class Actinomycetes; order Geodermatophilales; family Geodermatophilaceae; genus Blastococcus; species Blastococcus sp. SYSU DS0616. The sequence continues at coordinate 75,574 of NZ_JBJHAJ010000011.1, read as the reverse complement.
TACGCGTACAGCGAGAACTACGTGCTGCCGATCAGCCACGACGAGGTCGTGTACGGCAAGGGGTCCATGCTGCGGAAGATGCCCGGGGACCGGTGGCAGCAGCTGGCCAACCTGCGCGCCTACCTGGCCTACATGTGGGCCCACCCCGGCAAGCAGCTGCTGTTCATGGGATCGGAGTTCGCCCAGGACTCCGAGTGGGCGGAGAGCCGCTCGCTGGACTGGTGGCACCTCGACGACCCCGCGCACCGCGGCATCCTCCAGCTGGTCACCGACCTCAACGGCCGGTACAAGGAGCTCGACGCCCTCTGGTCGCTGGACGTCGACCCGGCCGGCTTCCAGTGGATCGACGCCAACGACGCCTCGGGCAACGTGCTGTCCTTCCTGCGCTACGGGGCCGCCCCGCAGGGAGCCGGAGCCGCGGCGGACCCCGCGGAGGGCAGCGAAGAGGGCACCGCCGAGGAGACGGTCGCGGGCTCCGCGCTGGCCTGCGTCGTCAACTTCTCCGGCGCCCCGCACCACGAGTACCGCATCGGGCTGCCCCGCCCCGGGCACTGGCGCGAGGTGCTCAACACCGACGCCGAGGGCTACGGCGGCTCCGGCGTCGGCAACTACGGCGGGATCGAGGCCGAGGCGGAGCCCTGGCACGGCCAGCCGTACTCGGCGACGATCTCGGCACCGCCGCTGGGCACCGTCTGGTTCCTGCACGAGGGCTGATCCAGCGTTCCACCACCCGGCCGCGCCGCTCCGGCGCTGCCGGGTGGTGGCCGGGTCCTGCGCCACCGGGCATGCTGTGCGGCGCGCGACCTCCCGGACGCGCGCCCCGCACCGCCTGGAGGAGCCCCACCGGATGAGAGAGCTGCTGCGCCGGGTGGCCCCCCTGGTGGCCGCGGGACTGGTGCTCTCCGGCTGCGCCACCGGCACGGTCCGCGGGGAGGCCACTCCCCCCGACGGGGCGCCGACCGATGTGCCGGCCGAGCAGTTCCCGATCACCGGCGTGAGCGACGACCCGATCGACCAGTTCGCCCGCAACGCCCTGGCCGACCTCGAGACCTTCTGGACACAGGCCTACCCCGAGTACTTCGGGGAGGAGTACACCCCGCTGGAGGGCTACTTCTCCGTGGACTCCGAGGACCTGGACGGGAACGCCTACCCCGAGACCGGGATCGGCTGCGCGGGCTCCCCCACCGCGCCGGAGGACGTGGCCGGCAACGCGTTCTACGACCCGGCCTGCGACGTCATCGCCTACGACCGGGCGCTGCTGGAGGAGCTCTCCGACGACTACGGACGCTTCCTCGTGCCGGTGATCATGGCGCACGAGTTCGGGCACGCCATGCAGGGCCGGTTCGGCTTCGCCGAGTCCGGGCGCAGCATCCAGGACGAGACCCAGGCCGACTGCCTCGCCGGCGCCTGGACCCGCTGGGTCGCCGACGGGGAGGCCGCGCACGTGTCCCTGCGCGAGCCGGAGCTCGACGACGTCGTCCGGGGGTTCCTCCTGCTCCGTGACGACGTGGGCAGCGACCCGGACGACGTCGAGGCGCACGGCTCTTACTTCGACCGCGTCTCGGCCTTCTACGACGGCTTCGAGAGCGGTCTGGGCACCTGCCGCGACGCGTTCGGCGAGGACCGGCTGTTCACCGCCGCGGAGTTCACTCCGACCGACCTCAACCAGGGGAACGCCTACTTCGCCGACATCGTCGACTGGGTGGGCGCCACCCTGCCCGCCTTCTGGGGCGACGTCTTCCCCGCGGCCTTCGGCGGTCGGTTCGAGGAACCCGAGATCGCCGGGTTCGACGGCAGCGCCCCGGCCTGCGACGGGCTCGACGGCCGGGATCTGGGCTACTGCCCCGACGAGCTGACCGTCTACATCGACGAGACCGACCTCGCGGTACCGGCCTACGACGAGATCGGCGACTTCGCGCTGGCCACGGCCATGGCCCTCCCCTACGCGCTCGCGGTGCGCGACCAGGCCGGCCTGTCGGTGGACGACGGCGAGGCGACCCGGTCGGCGGTCTGCCTCACCGGCTGGTATCAGGCGCAGTGGTACAACGCCGAGTTCGTCGACGTGGTCGAGGCCGAGATCAGCCCGGGCGACCTCGACGAGGCCGTGCAGTTCCTGCTGCGCTACGGCGTCGACGAGCAGGTGTTCCCCGACACCGACGCCTCGGGCTTCGAGCTGGTCGGCGCCTTCCGCAGCGGCTTCCTCGACGGCGGCGAGGCCTGCGACATCCGGTGAAGGCCCGCTCCTCTCCCCGCTCGCATGCGCGCGGGAAGAGGAGCGGGGCCGGCTCAGAACAGCGCGGCGGTGAGCTGACGGCGGGCCGCGGCGACGCGCGGGTCCTGGTCGCCGACGACCGAGAAGAGCTCCACCAGGTGCTTGCGCGCCTGGTCGCGGTCCTCGCCCCCGGTGCGGCGGACGACGTCGAGCAGCCGGTCGAAGGCGGCCTCGATGTCGCCGGTGCCCAGCAGGAAGTCCGCGGCCCGTGTCTGCGCGGCGACGTCGTCGGGCGCGGCGTCCGCGGCGGCCAGCGCCTCCGGCCCCGCCTCCTCCGCCCGGCGGAACAGCCGCACCTGGCGCAGGGCGATGCTCGCGTCGGGGTGGTCGGGCTCCTCGGCGAGGATCGCCTCGTAGGCGGCCTCGGCCGCGGCGAGGTCACCACGCTCGAGCGCGGCCTCGGCGGCGTCCAGCCGCGGATCCTCCACCTCCTGGGGCTGGGCGCCGGGGACCGCGCCGCCGGTGGTGGCCTGCACCAGCTCGGTGACGAACTGGCGGGCCTGCTCCTCGGGGATGGCCCCGGTGAACTCGGCGACCAGCTGCCCCTGCCACACCGCCTTGACGGCGGGGATGCCCTGGACGCGCAGCCCCTGGGCCAGCGCCGGGTTGGCCTCGACGTCGACCTTCGCCAGCACCCAGGAGCCGCCGCCCTCGACGGCCAGCCGCTCGAGCACCGGGGAGAGCTGCTTGCACGGACCGCACCACTCGGCCCACAGGTCGAGCACCACCGGCACCTGGAACGAACGGTCCAGCACCTCGGCCTGGAACGTGGCCTCGGTGACGTCGACGACGGCGCCGCCCGCCGCGCCCGCCGGCGCGGAGGCGCTGGGCGGCGGGGCGGTCTGGGCGCGTGCTGCGGCCTCCGAGCGGGCCTTGACGGCGGCGAGGTCGACGGCGCCGGCCATGGCGGCGGCCATCTGGGCCTGCTGTGCCTGCGCGCGCGGGTCGGGGCGTCCGGGACGGGTCGGCTGCATGACCTCGATCATCCCACCCCGCGCACGCCGGTCCTACCGGCCGCCCCTGCTCGTGCCACCCGCGCCCCCCGTGGCGCATCGAGCGGCCCCGGTCAGGCCTCCGACCAGACACCCAGCTCGTTGCCGTCCGGGTCCGCGAAGTGGAACCGCCGACCGCCGGGGAACGGGTAGGGGCCCTCGGTCACCCGACCGCCGGCGGCCGCCACGGCGGCGACCGTGCGGTCGAGGTCGGCCGAGAAGAGCAGGACGAGCGGGCCGCCGGGCCGAGGCGGCTGCTCGTCGACCCGCAGGCCGCCGGCCTCCGGGCCGCCCGCGCCGCGGATCCCGGCGTAGGCCGGCCCGTAGTCGGTGAAGTCCCAGCCGAACGCCTCGGCGTAGAAGCGCTTCGCCCGCTCCAGGTCGGTGACGGTCAGCTCGACGTAGTCGATGGCGTGGTGCACGTGGTCGGTCATGCCCGGCATCGTGCCGGGCGGGTACGTCAGAACCGCGCGGGCTCGGTGTAGCCGCCCCACTCGGTGCGGAGCGCGTCGCAGATCTCGCCGAGGGTGGCCTCGGCGCGGACCGCGTCGAGCATGGCCGGCACCATGTTCTGCTCGGTCCGGGCCACCTCCACCATGCGGGCGACGGCCGCCCGCGCGGCGTCGTCGTCCCGCTGCCGCCGGCGCTCGGCGAGCTCGGCCTTCTGGTCCCGCTCCACCTCGTGGCTGACCCGGAGGATCTCCAGCTTGTCGTGGGCGTCGACCGAGCCGACCAGGGTGTTGACCCCGACCACCTTCTTGTCGCCCTTCTCCAGCGCCCGCTGGTAGACGAACGCCGCCTCGGCGATCTCCCCGGTGAACCAGCCGTCCTCGATGCCCCGCAGGATGCCCGAGGTCATCGTGCCGTCGGTGCCCATGTCGCGGATGCGGGCGAAGATCTCCTCGGCCTGCCGCTCGATCTCGTCGGTGAGCGCCTCGACGTACCAGGAGCCGCCGAGCGGGTCGGCGACGTTCATGACGCCGGTCTCCTCGGCGATGACCTGCTGCGTGCGCAGCGCGATCTGCGCTGCCTTGGCGCTGGGCAGGGCGAGCACCTCGTCGAGCGCGTTGGTGTGCAGGCTCTGCGTGCCGCCGAGCACGGCCGACAGCGCCTCGACCGCCGTCCGGACGATGTTGTTGTCCGGCTGCTGGGCGGTCAGGGAGACGCCGGCGGTCTGGGTGTGGAACCGCAGCTGCTGGGCCTTCTCCGTCGTCGCTCCGTAGACGTCGCGCAGCCAGCGGGCCCAGATGCGGCGCGCGGCGCGGAACTTCGCGATCTCCTCGAAGAAGTCGATGTGCGCGTCGAAGAAGAACGAGAGGCCGGGCGCGAACTGCTCGATGTCCAGGCCGCGGGACAGGCCCAGCTCCACGTAGGCGAAGCCGTCGGCCAGCGTGTAGGCCAGCTCCTGCGCGGCGGTCGAGCCGGCCTCGCGGATGTGGTAGCCCGAGACGCTGATCGGCTTGTACGCCGGGATCTTCTCGGCGCAGTACTCCATCAGGTCGCCGATCAGGCGCAGGTGCGGCTCCGGCGGGAAGAGCCACTCCTTCTGCGCGATGTACTCCTTGAAGATGTCGGTCTGCAGGGTGCCGTTCAGCTTCCCGATGTCGGCGCCCTGGCGTTCGGCGGCGACCAGGTACATGCAGAAGACCGGGACGGCGGGGCCGCTGATGGTCATCGACGTCGTCGTCCCCGCGAGGTCGATGCCGTCGAAGAGCTCGTCCATGTCCACGGCGGTGTCGATGGCGACGCCGCAGTGGCCGACCTCGCCGAGGCTGCGCGGATCGTCCGAGTCCCGGCCCATGAGCGTGGGCATGTCGAAGGCCACCGAGAGCCCGCCGCCGCCCTCGGCCAGGATCATCTTGTAGCGCTCGTTCGTCTGCTTCGCGTTGCCGAAGCCGGCGAACTGCCGGATGGTCCAGGCCCGACCGCGGTAACCGGTGGCGTGCAGGCCCCGGGTGAAGGGGAACTCACCCGGGTAACCGATCCGCTCGAAGCCCTCCACCGCGCTCTCGTCGGCCGGCCCGTACACCGGGTCGACCTCGACGCCGGAGAGCGTCGTGAAGTCCGCGTCCCGCACCCGACCTGCGGCCAGTGCCGCGTCGTACCGCTGCTGCCACCGCTGCCGCGCGTCCTGGGTCATGCCGAGATGCTAGGACGTCCAACTATCCTGTGTCGAGGGTCACCCGGCGACGTCGCCGGCGCCCAGCCGGACCCGGCGCAGCGTGGCGAACAGGATCTCGTGCTCGTCGACCGAGAGGTCCTCCAGGCCGAAACCGATGCCGGTGAGCGCCCGGGTGCCCTCCTCCACCACGGCGCGACCGCGCTCGGTGATCGAGGCGAGGACACCCCGACCGTCGGCGGGGTTGGGGCGGCGGTCGACGTAGCCCGCCGCGACCAGGCGGTCGATCGCGTTCGTGACGCTCGTCGGGTGCACCATCAGCCGGCTGCCGATCACCTTCAGCGGCAACTCCCCCGACCGGCTGAAGGTGAGCAGCACGAGCACCTCGTACCGGGCGAACGTCAGCTCCAGGGGGCGCAGCACCTCGTCGAAGCGGGCGAGCAGGATCTGCTGGACCCGGAAGACCGACGTCGCCGCCCGCATCGCCGAGGACGGCCCGAAGTGCTTCTCCCACGTCTCCCCGGCGCGCTCGATCGGGTCGAACGGCAACCCCAGCGGTCGGACCATGCGCGGCACGGTACCTGCGCCACGTTCCCCCGCCGCCACCCTCGCTCGGTGCCGACCTGTCGTGGTGTCGACCCCGACCGTCACCACGTCGGGTCGACACCGGGGGTGCCTGGGAAAGGGGCCACGGCACTCCGGTGCGACCGGGCACGCTGCCACGGTGCCGCCGACAACTGACCGCCGTCCGCGGGGTGCGCATGCAGCGGCGATCCCTTGTTCCCTCCTGCCCGGCGGCCCCCTGCAGGGCGGCCGGGTGGACCGTCGTCCTCGTGACCGCGGAGGACCTCACCGACCCGGTCCAGCTGCTCGCCCGCATCGCCGCGGCCCTGCGGCTCGTGCACTGACCCTCGACGCCGCGTGAGGTGCGGGCCGCTCGACCCCCCGCCCACTCGACGACGGCCGGGCGGCTCAGTGCAGCGGTGGCCGCAGCGGCGGGACCTCCCGCACGCCGAACACCTCGGCCAGGGCGACGCGCGCGGCCTGGTCGCCGCAGGCCCCGTGAACGGCGGGACCGGGCGGGGTGGCCGACGACGCGAGGTAGACCCCGCGCACCGGCGTCTTGTAGGTGTTCCAGCGCGGGACCGGGCGGGCCAGCATCTGCCAGAGCGTCGTCTGGCCGTTGGAGATGTCCCCGCCCCGGTAGGTGGGGTTCCACTGCTCCATCGCGACGGCGTTCTTCGTGTGGCGGTCGACGACAGTGTCGCGGAAGCCGGGCGCGAACCGCTCGATCTGCGTCTCGATCGCCTGCGTCATGTCGACGTCGGACCCGTGCGGCACGTGCACGTAGGCCCAGAAGATGTGCCCGCCGTCCGGGGCGCGGCTGGGATCGGGCACGGTCGGCTGGACGGCGAGCACGTAGGGGCGGTCGGTGAGCCGCCCCTCGTTCGGCGCCTGCTCCCCCGCGATCGTCTCCGCCAAAGTGCCGGCGACGTGGATCGTCCCGGCGCTGCGCACGTCGGGGTTGGCCCACGGCACCGGCTCGGAGAGGATCCAGTCGATCTTGAACACTCCGGCGCCGTGCCGGTAGCGCTGCACCCAGCGGCGGTAACCCTCGTGCACCCGGTCCCCGGCCATCGACATGAAGGCGTCCGGCGTGGTGTCGAGCAGGACCGCCGGCACGCCCTCGAACTCGCGCAGGTCGGTGACCAGGCGCCCGGTGACGACCTCGCCCCCCTGCTCCTCGAGCGCGGTGACCATGGCATCGGCCAGCTTCTGCGACCCACCCTCGACGAGTGGCCACCCGACGTGGTGGGACAGCATCGTCAGCAGCATGCCCAGCGCCGAGGTCAGCGGCTGGCGCAGGTCGAGCATTCCGTGCGCGGCAGCGCCGGCGATGAGGGCCTGCCCCTCCGGGGTGTCGAAGTACCGCTGCGCCAGCCAGCGCACGTTGGGCAGGCCGGTGAGCCCGAACCTGGCGATCTGCACCGGGCTGCGCGTCGGCAAGCTGCGCAGCCGGCTGGTGAGGAAGAAGTCGACGATGTCGGCGCCGTGCTCCACCAGCGGCGCGAACAGGCGACGGTAGGCGGCCGCGTCCGCGCCGAGCCCCTCCGCGGTCCGCTCCAGGGAGCGGTGGGAGACCGCCGCCCGGCCGCCGTCCAGCGGGTGGGCGAAGTTGATCCGGGGCTGCACGAGGCGCACACCCCGCGCCGGCAGGTCGAACTCGCGGAAGAAGGGCGCGGCGGCGGCCAGCGGCTGGACGGTCGAGCAGACGTCGTGGTGGTAGCCGGGGCGCATGAGCTCCTCGGTGCGCATCCCGCCGCCGGGCCGCTCGCCGGCGTCGACGACCTGCACCCGCAGGCCGGCAGCCGCGAGGCGGAGCGCCGCCGCCAGCCCGTTGGGTCCCGCTCCGACCACGACGGCGTCCGCCTTGCCGTTCAATGCCGTAGTCCGTTCACCCGTCCATCCTCGCCGTACCGGGCGCGCCCTGCCCGGTCAGCGCCTACAGCTGGCCGAGCAGCTCGTCGGCGGCGCGGTAGGGGTCGGTCCCGCCGCCGACGACCGCGTCGGCCAGGGCCCCGAGCGCGGCGGACCCGCGCACGTCACCCATCCGCTCGCGCAGCGTGGCCAGCGCGATCGCCTCGATCTCGCGGGCGGCCCGCTCGCTGCGGCGACGGTGTCCCTCCCCCGAGGACTCCAGCCACTGCCGGTGCTCCTCGATCCTCGCCAGGACCTCCTCGACCCCGTTGTCGGTGTCGCGGGCGGCCACCGTGCGGCAGATCGGCGGGCGCCAGTGCCCGGCCTCGGAGTGCCGCCCGCCGAGCGAGAGCATGTAGCGCAGGTCGCGCACGGTCTGGTCGGCACCGTCCCGGTCGGCCTTGTTCACCACGAAGACGTCGGCGACCTCGAGGATCCCGGCCTTTGCGGCCTGGATGCCGTCCCCCATGCCGGGGGCCACCAGCACCAGCGTGGTGTCGGCGAGCGACGCGATCTCGAGCTCGGACTGCCCGACGCCGACGGTCTCGATCAGCACCACGTCGCACCCGGCGGCGTCCAGCACGCGCAGGGCCTGCGGCGTGGCCCAGGACAGCCCACCGAGGTGCCCGCGCGAGGCCATGGACCGGATGAAAACGCCGCTGTCGCCGGCGTGGTCCTGCATGCGCACACGGTCGCCGAGCAGGGCTCCGCCGGAGAAGGGCGACGACGGGTCCACGGCCAGGACCCCGACCCGCTTGCCGGCCTGCCGCAGCGCCCGCACGAGCGCGGTCGTCGACGTCGACTTGCCCACGCCCGGCGAGCCGGTCAGGCCGATGACCTGGGCGTGACCGGTGTGTGGGGCGAGCGCCGCCGCCACCTCGCGCAGCGCCGGGCTCGCGTCCTCGACCAGGGAGATCAACCGGGCCACCGACCGGGCATCGCCCTCGCGGGCCCCCGCTACCAGCGTCGGGACGTCGGCGGCCCGACGGCTCCGCCGCCCGCGAGGGGCGCCCGGAGCCGCCGGCTGGACCGCGGTTCCCTCCGTCACGCGGCCTCCTCGCTGGCGCTCGTCAGCCACGTGCCGGGGGTGCTCCGCTCCCCGGTCGAGCTCGCGAGCTCGCTCAACTCTTCGCGGGCACGTGCAGGATCAGCGCGTCACCCTGGCCGCCGCCACCGCACAGCGCAGCGGCGCCGACACCGCCACCGCGGCGGCGCAGCTCGAGCGCCAGGTCCAGCACGATCCGAGCGCCGCTCATGCCGATCGGGTGCCCGAGGGCGATGGCCCCGCCGTTCGGGTTCACCTTCTCCGGGTCGATGCCCAGCTCACGGGTGGAGACGATGCCGACCGCCGCGAACGCCTCGTTCAGCTCGACCAGGTCGAGCGACGTCGGGTCGATGCCCTCGCGCTCGCAGGCCTTCTGGATCGCCCGGGACGGCTGGCTCTGCAGGGTGGCGTCCGGGCCGGCGACGACGCCGTGCGCGCCGATCTCGGCGAGCACGGTGCACCCGAGCTCGGCGGCCTTCTCGGCGCTCATGACCACGACGGCACAGGCGCCGTCGGAGATCTGCGAGGCGGTGCCGGCGGTGATCGTGCCGTCCTTGGCGAAGGCCGGCTTGAGCTTCGAGAGGCTCTCGGCGGTCGTGTCGGGGCGGATCCCCTCGTCCTCGCGGAACTCGATCGGGTCGCCCTTGCGCTGCGGGATGAGGACCGGGGTGATCTCCTCGTCGAAGATCCCGTCCTTGGCGGCGCGCGCGGCCTTCTGGTGGCTGGCCGCGGCGAACTCGTCCTGCTCCTCGCGGGTCAGGTCGTAGCGGCTGTTGGCCTGCTCGGTGAGCGCCCCCATGGCCACCTGGTCGAAGGTGTCCGACAGCCCGTCGTGGGCCATCGCGTCGATCAGCTTCGTGTCGCCGTACTTCGTGCCGGTCCGCGAGCTGGCCAGCAGGTGCGGCGCCTGGGTCATCGACTCCATGCCCCCGGCGACGACGACGTCGTACTCGCCGGCGCGGATGAGCTGGTCGGCCAGCGCGATGGCGTTCATGCCGGAGAGGCAGACCTTGTTGATGGTCAGCGAGGGCACCGACATCGGGATGCCACCGGCCACCGCGGCCGGGCGGGCGGGGTTCTGGCCGGCGCCGGCCTGGATGACCTGACCCATGATCACGTAGTCGACCTGGTCGCCGGAGATGCCGGCCCGCTCGAGCGCGGCCTTGATAGCGATGCCGCCGAGGTCGGCCGCCGAGAAGTCCTTGAGCGAGCCGAGGAGCCGGCCCATCGGGGTACGGGCGCCGCTGACGATGACCGAGCGGGACATGCTGCCTCCAGTGGCGGGCCGCCGCCGGTGGCGACCTCGTTGTCGGGACGCACCGCGACGGCGTTACCGGCGCGGCATCGGGCCTTCCGGGAAGGATAGGACGGGCATCCGACGCGCGGCAGGGCGGATTTCGTGGCCGCCGTCACGCCCGGGGAGTGAGGCCCACCACAACGACCTGTCGTCTCAGACGTCTTGACGGCAGGATGCCTCGCGTGAGCAACGACGCCGCCCGCCCCGGCCTGCCCGAGGGCCTGCTGACGACCATCGACCACGTGGGCATCGCCGTCCCCGACCTGGACGAGGCGATCGCCTTCTACGCCCGGACCTTCGGCGTGCACTCGGTGCACGAGGAGACCAACGAGGAGCAGGGCGTCCGCGAGGCCATGCTCGCCGTCGGCACCGGGGAGACCCGCATCCAGCTGCTGGCGCCGCTGACGCCGGAGTCCACCATCGCGAAGTTCATCGGCCGCTCCGGTCCCGGTCTGCAGCAGCTGGCCTTCCGGGTCGACGACGTCGAGGCGGTGAGCGCGACGCTGCGCGAGCGCGGCCTGCGACTGCTCTACGACACCCCCCGGCGCGGGACGTCGGACAGCCGGGTCAACTTCGTCCACCCGAAGGATGCCGGCGGCGTCCTGGTCGAGCTCGTGGAGCCGGCCCGCTGAACCCGCCCCGTCCTGCCGGTTACCCACCGGTAACCTCACCGCACCCGCACCGCCCTCCGAGCCCGGCCGACCACGGCCACCGATGACCCGGGAGTACGCGTGAACGAGATCAGGGACGCCATCCTCGCCGACCAGCTGGACGCGCTGGGGGGCCTGGCCGTGCCGGAGTCCTACCGCGCCGTGCTCGTCCGCAAGGACGAGCAGCACATGTTCGAAGGCCAGGCCACGAAGGACAAGGACCCGCGCAAGTCCCTCCACGTGGACGAAGTGCCGACCCCCGAGCTCGGCCCGGGCGAGGCGATCGTGGCCGTCATGGCGTCCTCGGTGAACTACAACACCGTCTGGACGTCGATCTTCGAGCCGGTCTCCACCTTCGGCTTCCTCGAGCGCTACGGCCGGGTCTCCGAGCTCACCAAGCGGCACGACCTGCCCTACCACGTGGTGGGCTCCGACCTCGCCGGCGTCGTGCTGCGCGTGGGCCCGGGCGTGAACAAGTGGAAGCCGGGCGACGAGGTGGTCGCGCACTGCCTCTCGGTCGAGCTGGAGGACCCGGCCGGCCACGACGACACGATGATGGACCCGCAGCAGCGGATCTGGGGCTTCGAGACCAACTTCGGCGGCCTGGCCGAGCTGGCGCTGGTCAAGAGCAACCAGCTGATGCCCAAGCCGGCCCACCTCACGTGGGAGGAGGCGGCCAGCCCCGGGCTGGTCAACTCCACCGCCTACCGCCAGCTGGTCAGCAAGAACGGCGCCAACATGAAGCAGGGCGACACCGTCCTGATCTGGGGCGCGTCCGGGGGCCTGGGCTCCTACGCCACGCAGATGGCCCTCAACGGCGGCGCGATCCCCGTGTGCGTGGTCAGCAGCCCGGAGAAGGCCGAGATCGTCCGCAAGATGGGCGCCGAGCTGGTCATCGACCGGTCCGCGGAGGGCTACAAGTTCTGGAAGGACGAGGAGACCCAGGACCCGAAGGAGTGGCAGCGCTTCGGGAAGCGGATCCGCGAGCTGACCGGCGGCGAGGACGTCGACATCGTCTTCGAGCACCCCGGCCGGGAGACCTTCGGCGCGAGCGTCTACGTCGCCAAGAAGGGCGGGACGATCATCACCTGCGCCTCCACCACCGGTTACCTGCACCAGTACGACAACCGGTACCTGTGGATGAACCTCAAGAAGATCCTGAGCTCGCACTTCGCCAACTACAAGGAGGCGTGGGAGGCCAACCGCCTCATCGACAAGGGCCTCATCCACCCGACCCTGTCGAAGGTCTACCCGATGGAGGAGGTCGGCCAGGCCGCCCTCGACGTCCACCGCAACGCCCACCAGGGCAAGGTCGGCGTCCTGACCCTCTCCCCCCAGGAGGGCCTGGGAGTCAAGGACGCCGAGAAGCGCGAGAAGCACATCGACGCGATCAACCGCTTCCGCGGCGTGTAGCAGGACCCCGTCCTCCTCACCCCTCGCGCGCTCGGGGTGAGCCTCTGGACGGGGCCGTTCCAGCGACTCACCGGGGGGGGGGGGGGGCCGGCCCCCCCGCCCCCCCCCCCCCCGCCCCCCTGACGATCAGGTCACCTGATCAACATCGGAGCGTCAGTCGGTCGTGACGAAGTCGATCAGCTCCTCGACCCGGCCGATGAGCGTCGGCTCCAGGTCGGTCCAGACCTTCACCCGGGCCAGGATCCGCTGCGCCCACACGTAGCCGGTGTCGTCCTCCCAGCCCAGCCGCTTGCAGACACCGGTCTTCCAGTCCTCGCCCTTGGGCACGGTCGGCCAGGCCTTGATGCCGACGACGGACGGCTTGACCGCCTGCCAGATGTCGATGAACGGGTGCCCGACCACGAGCGCGTGGTCCCCGGTGATCTGGGCGGCGATCCGCGACTCCTTGGAGCCGGTCACCAGGTGGTCCACGAGCACGCCGAGCCGCCGTCCCGACGACGGCCGGAAGTCGCGCACGATCCCGGGCAGGTCGTCCACGCCGTGCAGCGGCTCGACGACGACGCCCTCGATGCGCAGGTCGTGGCCCCAGACCTTCTCCACCAGCTCGGCGTCGTGCTTGCCCTCGACGTAGATGCGCCCCTCGCGGGCCACCCGCGCCCGCGCGCCGACCACGTAGGTCGAGCCCGACGCGCTCCGCTGCGGGCCCGAGGGCGCGTTCTGCTTCGGGCGCACCAGCACCACCGGCCGGCCGTCGACCCAGAAGCCGGGCCCCAGCGGGTACGCGCGGACCTTCCCGAACCGGTCCTCGAGGTGGACGACGTCCTTCTCGCAGCGCACCACGGCGCCGACGAACCCGCTGCTGGGGTCCTCGACGACGACGTCCTTGAGCGCCTCGACCTGGGGGCTGGGCTTTTTGACGGTACGCGGGTGGACCAGGTTGTCGTACGGCGAACGGGGAGGCACGCCGACGACGCTAGGCATGCTGTCGGCACGGTCGTGGGCGACGCGCCGACCCGCGTGCCGGACCGATCCCGGACGACACGCCCGGGCAGGTCCAAAACACGCAGAGTGAGCGTGGCTGCGGCAGTTGCCGGGCGCAACGGGCGATCCGGTGGTGCGCCACGGATACGCGCGTGACCTGCGCCGATGGCCGTTCCGGAGCCCGTGGAGCGCTCCGGGACCGTGACGGGCGGAGCGCTCCGGGCCGGGTCGATCCGCCGTCGGTCTCGATCGGTTCGTTTCGCTGCGACCGTGCCGGTCACCCATCGGAGGGACGAACATCCCCGAGCTCAGATAGGAGCGACAACGACGATGATCGGCACCGAGACCATCAGCCGAGTGATCGGCCAGGACGTCTACGACGAGACCGGCAGCAAGATCGGGTCGGCCTCCGAGGTCTACCTGGACGACGAGACCGGCCAGCCCGAGTGGGTCACCGTGAAGACCGGCATGTTCGGGACGAAGGAGTCCTTCGTCCCCATCCGTGACGCCGACCTGACCGACGACGGTCTCCGCGTACCGGTGAGCAAGGACCGCGTCAAGGACGCGCCCAAGATCGACACCGACGGTCACCTCTCCCCGCAGGAGGAGGAGGAGCTCTACCGGTACTACGGCATGGGCACGGGCACGACCGGGACGACCGGCCGCACCGACACCATGACCGAGACCACGGGCGTGGCGGGGACCACCGGCACGGCCGACACGGACCGCACCGACACCCGGGGCACTGTCGGCCGCGACACCTCCGGCCCGACCACGGACGACGCCATGACCCGCTCGGAGGAGCGGCTGGACGTCGGCACCCGCCGCGAGGAGACCGGTCGCGCCCGCCTGCGCAAGTACGTGGTGAGCGAGAACGTGACCGAGACCGTCCCCGTGTCCCACGAGGAGGTCCGGGTCGAGCGCGAGCCGATCACCGACGCCAACGCCGGCAAGGCGATGGACGGGCCGGCCATCAGCGAGGAGGAGCACGAGGTCACCCTCCACGCCGAGAAGCCCGTCGTCGCCAAGGAGGCGGTCCCGGTCGAGCGCGTCCGGATGGACAAGGAGACCGTCACCGACCAGGAGACGGTCAGCGCCGACGTGCGCAAGGAGCAGGTCGAGGTCGACGGCGCGGACGACGCCCGTCGGCGGTGAGCCCACCCCGGCCGAGGGCCGGGGCACCTGACGAACGGCGGCCGGCCGGGGAGATCTCTCCTCGGCCGGCCGCCGTCAGCATGTCCGGGCACGGGCCCCTTGCGCGCCCGTTCTGAACCGTGGTTCACTCCTTCCTGTCCGCGACTGAACCGCGGTTCACTTCTTTATCGGGAGGGCGCCGTGCCGTACCGCGCCACCGAGCTCACCCGGCGCACCGCCGAGCGCAGGCGCGAGACCCTCCTCGCTGCGGCCCGGCACCTGGTCGCCGGGCACGGGTTCGCCGCCGCGACCGTGGCCGCGATCGCCCGGGAGGCCGGCGTCAGCGTGGGTTCGGTCTACTCGCACTTCGACAGCCGCGAGTACCTGCTCGCCGAGGTGTTCCGCAGCGCGGCCGCCCACGAGCTCGCCGCCGTCCGCACCGCCGTCGCCGACGCCGGGCCCCGGCCCGCGGACCGGCTGGACGCGCTGGTGCGCACGTTCGCCGGGCGGGCGCTGCAGGGGCGGCGCATGGCCTGGGCCCTGCTCTTCGAGCCGGTCACGTCCGGGGTCGACGCCGAGCGCCTGGTCTTCCGCCGCTCCTACACCGAACTGGGCGAGCAGATCGTCCACGACGGCATCGCCGAGGGCGTCTTCGTCGAGCAGGACGTGGTCCTCGCCGCGTCGGCCGTGATGGGGGCCATCTCCGAGGCGCTCGTCGACCGGCTCCGCCCCCTCGGCCCGGCGACGACCACCCCCACCACCGACCACGACGTGATCACCGGGATCCGGAGCTTCTGCTTCCGGGCCCTGGGTGCGGAGGAGCTCCAGTGACCAGCACGCACGAGGTGTTCAACCAGGCGCCACCGCGGGTGGACATCGACGAGTACCGGACGAACGCGGTGCTGACCGAGGCGGTCAAGCGCTACGACGCGCAGTGGGCGGACGAGGCGCTCGGCGAGGTCGGCGTGCTGGTGGGGCGGGCGGACTTCCAGCGCGACGCCGAGCTGGCCAACACCCATCCCCCCGTCTTCGCCGGCCACGACCGGTGGGGCCACCGGGTCGACGCGGTGGAGTTCCACCCCGCCTACCACCGGATCATCGGCGCGGCGGTCGAGCACGGGGCGCACACCAGCTGCTGGTCCGCCCCGAGGCCGGGTGCGCACGTCGCCCGCGCGGCCACCTTCATGCTCTTCGCCCAGGTGGAGGCGGGCCACTCCTGCCCGGTGAGCATGACCCACGCCGTCGTGCCCTCCCTCCGGCACTCGCCCGAGCTCGCCGCGGAGTGGCTGCCCCGGGTGTACTCGCGCGACTACGACCCCGAGCTGCGCGACCCGGCCACCAAGCCCTCGGCGATCTTCGGCATGGCGATGACCGAGAAGCAGGGCGGCTCCGACGTGCGGGCCAACACCACCCGCGCCGTCGACGCCGGTGACGGCACCTGGCGGCTCACCGGGCACAAGTGGTTCTGCTCGGCGCCGCAGTCCGATGCGTTCCTCGTCCTCGCCCAGACCGGCAGCGGGCTGTCCTGCTTCCTCGTCCCCCGGGTGCTGCCCGGCGGCGAGCGCAACGTGTTCCGCATCCAGCGGCTCAAGGACAAGCTGGGGAACAAGTCCAACGCCTCCTCCGAGATCGAGCTGGACGGGACCGTCGGGTGGCTCCTCGGGGAGGAGGGGCGCGGCGTGCGCACCATCATCGAGATGGTCGGCCAGACCCGCCTGGACTGCGTCCTGGGCAGCGCCGCCGGCATGCGGCAGGCCGTCGCGGAGGCGGCCTGGCACGCCCGGCACCGCAGCGCGTTCGGTGCCACGCTGGTCGACCAACCGGCGATGACCGCAGTCCTCGCCGACCTGCAGCTGGAGGCCGAGGCCGCCACCTGGACGGCACTGCGGCTGGCCGCCGCCTACGACAGCGAGGACGAGGAGTCGGTCGCCTTCCGCCGGCTGGCCACCGCGGTGGCCAAGTACTGGGTCTGCAAGCGCGGGCCGAACCACGCCTACGAGGCGATGGAGTGCCTGGGCGGCAACGGCTACACCGAGAGCTTCCCGCTGGCCCGCCGCTACCGGGAGCAGCCGGTGATGGCGATCTGGGAGGGCTCGGGCAACGTCATCGCCCTCGACGTGCTGCGAGCCATGGCGCGCGAGCCCCGGTCGGTCGAGGCCGTCGACCGGGAGATCTCCTCCGCGCTCGGGCAGCACCGGGAATTCGACGCGCACGTCGCGACCACCCGGCGGCTCCTCGCCCGGGCGCAGGCGGACCCCGCGGCCGCGCCCGGCCTCGCGCGGCGGGTGGTGGAGTCGCTCGCGCTGGCCCTGCAGGGCGCCGTCGTGATCCGCGAGGCGCCCGGCGCCGTCGCCGACGCCTTCGTCGCCGCGCGGCTGGGTGAGGAGCGCGCCCTCGAGTACGGCGCCCTGGACCCCTCGCTGGACCTCGCCGCCATCGTCGCCCGTGCCTGATCCGGCAGTGGACGCGACGGCGCCGGTGACCCGGGCCGCCGATCCCCCGCTGTCACCGGCCATCGCCGAACGCGTGCTCGCGGACCAGCCGTTCAGCCGGCTCCTCGGTGCGCGGCTCACCGGCTTCGGCGACGGCGCGGCCGTCCTCGAGCTGTCGGTGCGCCCGGAGCTGACCCAGCAGAACGGCCACGTGCACGGCGGTGTGCTGGCCTACGCAGCCGACAACGCGGTCACCTTCGCCGGTGGCTCGGTGCTCGGACCGGCCGTGCTGACCGGGAGCCTCACCCTCGACTACCTGGCGCCGGCACGGGGCCGCACCCTCCGGGCGCGCGCGTCCGTGGTCCACACGACCGGACGGAGGGCCGTGTGCCACTGCGAGGTCCTGTCCGTGGACGACGCCGGTGCCACGACCCCGGTCGCCATCGCCCAGGGCACCGTCGTCGCCGTGCGGCCGGCGCCTCCCCGACCCGGCGGCGCGGCCGACCGCGCCGCCACTCCCTGACCCGACCCGGAGGACCCATCCATGCACCTGACCGCCGTGCTCGAGCGTGCCGCCCGCCTCGTGCCCACCAAGGAGGCCCTGGTCACCGACGACGGGGCGATCACCTACGCCGAGCTGCTGGACCGGGCCCGCCGGGCGGCCCGGGTGCTCATCGACGCCGGCGTCCGGCCCGGCGACCGGGTCGCGGTGATGACGTACAACACCCCGGGCTTCGTCATCGGTGCCTTCGGCACCTGGTTCGCCGGCGGGGTGCTGGTGCCGGTGAACCACAAGCTCGCCGTCCCCGAGGTCAGGTACGCCGTCGAGCACAGCGGCGCGACCGTGGGCGTCGTCGCCGGCGCCCTCGCCGGCACGGCGACCGAGGCCAGCCCGGGCACGACCTGGCTGACCACGGAGACCGGCGCCGGGGAGCTCCCCCACCTCGACACGCTGGTCGACGCGGCGACCCCTGTGGCCGGCCCGGCCGTGGACGACGACGCCTCCCCGGCCGAGATCCTCTACACGTCCGGCACGACGAGCTCTCCCAAAGGCTGCGTGCACACCCACCGCACCATCTCGGCGGTCGCGCCGCTGATCGTCAGCACCCTGGGGTTCACCCGGGACGAGCGGTTCCTGCTCGCGATGCCCATCTGGCACGCCGCCCCGCTGAACGACTGGCTGCTGACCATGGTGTTCCTCGGGGCCACCACGGTCCTGCAGCGCGAGTACGACCCCGCCGGTTTCCTGCGGGCGGTCGAGCGGCACCGCGTCACCGCGTTCTTCGGAGCGCCGATCGCCTACCTGGCACCGGTGCAGCTGGCGCGTGCGGGGCGGCTGTCGCTGGCCGACGCCGACCTGTCCAGCGTGGACAAGTGGCTCTACGGCGGCGCCCCGCTGGGCGAGCAGGTGGCCCGGGCGCTGGTCGACGCCTACGGCACCGACCGCTTCTTCCAGGTGTACGGGATGAGCGAGATGGGCCCGGTCGGCACGGCGCTGTACCCGGCCGAGCAGCTGGCGAAGGCCGGATCGATCGGCCGGGGTGGCATGCCCGGTGTCGATCTGCGCGTGGTCGCCGCCGACGGCGCGGACGTCGGCCCGGGCGGCGTGGGCGAGATCTGGCTGCGCGCCGACACCCGCATGGCCGGCTACCACGGCAACGAGCAGGCCACGGCCGACGTGTTCGTCGGCCCCTGGTTCCGCACCGGCGACGTCGCCCGGGTGGACGAGGACGGCTACCTCTTCATCGTCGACCGGCTCAAGGACGTGATCATCGTCGGCGGGGAGAACGTGCACTCGCAGGAGGTCGAGGAGGTCCTGCGCGGTCACGACCGGATCGCCGACGTCGCCGTCGTCGGCCGGCCGCACGAGGAGTGGGGCGAGACCGTCGTGGCCGTCTGCGTGAGCGCGGACGGCGAGGGGATCACCCTGGACGAGGTGCGGGACTTCCTCGGGGACAAGCTCGCGCGGTACAAGCTCCCGCGCGAGGTGGTGACCGTCGACGTGCTGCCGCGCAACCCGTCGGGCAAGCTCACCAAGCAGGTCATCCGCGACGGCCTGGCCGAGCGGGCGCCGGCAGCCACCTGAGCCGGTGGACCGCCGGGCGCGGCCCGGCGGTCCACCGGTCAGCCAGCCAGGCAGGCGGTGAGTGCCCCCACCATGAGCGGCACGTCGCGGGCCGAGGCCAGCTCCCGGCAGGAGTGCATGGCGAGCATGGGGGCGCCGATGTCGACCGTGGTGACTCCCAGCCTGGTCGCCGTCAGCGGGCCGATGGTGCTCCCGCACGGGAGGTCCGCCCGCGTGACGAACGTCTGCACCGGGACGCCGGCGTCGTCGCAGCGCTCGGTGAACCAGCCCCCGGAGGCCGCGTCGGTGGCGTAGGCCTGGTTGGCGTTCACCTTGAGCACCGGCCCGCCGCCGAGCTCGGGCCGGTGCGCCGGCTCGTGCCGCTCGGCGCGCGTCGGGTGCACGGCGTGGGCCATGTCGGCCGACACGAGCACCGACCGGGCCAGCGCCCGGTGCACCGCCTGCGCATCCGCAGGAGCGGTCGCCGCGGCCAGCCGCTGGACGACGTCCTCGAGGAAGCTGCCGCGGGCGCCGGACATGGAGCCGCTGCCCACCTCCTCGTGGTCGTTGCAGACCAGCAACTGCGTGCGTGCCCCGGCCGGTGCGGCCAGCAGGGCCAGCAGCCCGGAGTGGCAGCAGGCCAGGTCGTCGAGCCGGGGGGCGGCCACCCACGTGCCGTCCGCCCCGGCGCGCGACGCCGGCTGGGTGTCGGCCAGCACCAGGTCGGTGCCGACGACGTCGCCGGCGTCCACCCCGGCCGTGGCGGCGAGGGCCTCGGTGAGCCCCGGCCCGGTGCCGAGGTCGCGGTCCCACACCGGCACCAGGTGCTGCTGCGGGTCGAGGGTCAGCCCCTCGCGGACGCTCCGGTCGAGGTGGATGGCGAGGGAGGGCAGCCGCAGCGGGGCGCCGGGCAGCCGCACCAGGGTCGTCCCGCCCCCGCGCAGCACCAGCCTCCCGGCCACGGTCAGCTCCCGGTCCAGCCAGGTGTGCCACAGCCCGCCGCCGTAGGGCTCGACGCCCACCAGGCGGTACCCCGACTGCCGGACGTCGTTGCGCGGCCGCACCTTGAACGTCGGCGAGTCGGTGTGCGCGCCGACCAGCCGCATCCCGGTCTCGGCCAGCGGGCCGCTGCCCATCCGGAAGGCGATGAGGCTGCCGTGCCGGACGACGAAGTGCTGCCCGCCGGGCGCCGGTGCCCAGGAGTCCGCCTCGGCCAGCTCGGTGAACCCGGCTGCGCGCAGCCGGCGCGCCAGCTCGGCGACCGCGTGGGCAGGGGACGGCGAGGCGTCGACGAAGGCCCGCAGGTCGTCGCCGAGGGCGAGCTCGTCGGTCGGGGCGGCATCCGGCGTCGGCATGCGGTCATCGTGCCCGACGCCCGGACGGAGGCGGGGGAGCGGGAGGAAGCGCCCAGGTGGGATGCTCGGGAGGTGAGCCAGCGCACGGTCCCCGGGAGCCCCGACGAGCTGTCCGCCGCCCTGGCGGGCACCGGCTACCTCGCCGACGAGGGGCTGGCCACCGCCGCGCACCTGGCGCTGGCCATGCACCGGCCGCTGTTCCTCGAGGGCGAGGCCGGCGTCGGGAAGACGGCGCTGGCCCAGGCGCTGGCGGAGATCACCGGCCGGCCGCTCTACCGGCTGCAGTGCTACGAGGGGCTCGAGGCCAGCCAGGCGCTCTACGACTGGGACTTCGGCCGTCAGCTGCTGCACCTGCGCGCCGCCGAGGCCGCGCACGCCGCCGACGACCCCGCGCGGCTGGAGGCCTCGCTCTACGACCGCCGGTTCCTCCTGGCCCGGCCGCTGCTGCAGGCGCTGGAGGACTCCCCGAGCGTGCTGCTCGTCGACGAGGTGGACCGCGCCGACGACGAGTTCGAGGCGTTCCTGCTGGAGGTGCTGTCGGACTTCACCATCTCCATCCCGGAGCTCGGCACGGTGCGGGCGGAGACCCCGCCGCTGGTGGTCCTCACCTCCAACCGCACCCGCGAGGTGCACGACGCGCTCAAGCGGCGCTGCCTGTACCACTGGCTGGCGCACCCCGACTTCGACCGCGAGGTGGCGATCCTGCGCCGTCGGCTGCCTCAGGTCACCGACGAGCTGGCCCGGCAGGTGGCCCGGGCGACGGCGACGCTGCGCACCCTCGACCTGCTCAAGCCGCCCGGGGTCGCGGAGGCGATGGACTGGGCGACGGCGCTGCACACGCTCGGGGCCCGGGACCTGGACCCCGACCTGGCGGCGCGGACGCTCGGCGCGGTGCTCAAGTACCGGGAGGACACCGAGCGGGTGCGGTCGCTGGACCCGGAGGCGCTGCTCGGTGGCTGACGCGTCGGGGACGGCGGAGCGGGACGTCGTCGACACCGTGCTGGGCTTCGCCCGGACGCTGCGGCACGCGGGCGTGACCGCCTCCCCGGACCGGGTCCAGGCCATGCTCGCCGCCCTGGGCCACCTCGACGTCCTCCAGCCGTCGGCGGTCTACTGGGCCGGCCGGCTGACCCTCTGCGCCGGCCCCGACGACCTCGACCGCTACGACGCGGCCTTCCTGGCCTGGTTCTCCGGGCGACGCCCGCGCCCCGCCCCGGCACCGGTGCAGGTGCGGCCGCAGCTGGCCGCCAGCGCGCCGCTCGACGCGGGCACCGGCGAGGGGGACGAGGACCCGGACACCCCCGACCTGGCCGCCCGCGCCAGCGCGGACGAGGTGCTGCGACACCGTGACGTCGCCGGGCTGACCGACGCCGAGCGCGCCCACCTGCGCCGGCTGTTCGCCCTGCTGGTCCCGGCCGCCCCGATGCGCCCGGCCCGGCGACGGCGGCCGGCGGCCCACGGCGGTGTGCACCCGGGCCGGACCGTGCGCCGGGCGCTGCGCGAGGGCGGCGAGGTCAGCCGGCTGGTGCACCGCCGCCCGCGGCCGCGCCCCCGCCGCGTCGTGCTGCTGGTCGACGTCTCCGGGTCGATGACGCCCTACGCCGACGCGCTGCTGCGGTTCGCCCACGCGGCGGTGCGGGCCCGGCCGGCGTCGACCGAGGTGTTCACGATCGGCACCCGGCTGACCCGGGTCACCCGCGAGCTGCGGCTGCGCGACCCGGACCGGGCGCTGGCCGCCGGGGGGCAGGCGATCCCCGACTGGTCCGGCGGTACCCGGCTCGGCGAGGTGCTCAAGGCCTTCCTCGACCGGTGGGGCCAGCGCGGCACCGCGCGCGGCGCCGTGGTGGTGGTGTGCAGCGACGGCTGGGAGCGTGGGGACACCGGCCTGCTCCGTGAGCAGATGGCCCGGCTGCGGCGGCTCGCGCACGCCGTCGTCTGGGTCAATCCGCACAAGGGCCGGACGGGGTACGAACCCCTCACCGGCGGGATGCAGGCGGCGCTGCCGTCGGTCGACCACTTCGTGGCCGGGCACAGCATGGCCGCGTTCGAGGAGCTGTCGGGGGTGCTGCAGGAGCCGCGCGGGCAGCACCGGAGATCTGGGGAGGAGTTGCCGGATGCGAGACGTGCTCGATGACCTGGTCGGCTGGTGGCAGGCGGGGGAGACCGTCGGCGTGGGCACCGTGGTGGGCACCTGGCGCTCGGCGCCGCGGCCCGCCGGCGCGTCGATGCTGGTGGGACCCGACGGCACGGCGGTGGGCAGCGTCTCCGGCGGCTGCGTCGAGGGCGCGGTGTACGAGGAGGCCAGGGACGCCGTCGCCACCGGGGAGCCCACGCTGCGCCGGTACGGGGTCAGCGACGACGACGCCTTCTCCGTCGGGCTGACCTGCGGCGGGATCCTCGACGTCTTCGTGGAGGCGGTGTCGCGCGAGTCCTTCCCCGAGCTGGGGGAGGTCGCGGAGTCGGTGGGGCGGCACGAGCCGGTCGCCGTCGTCACCGTGGTCGCCGGCCCCGACGACCGGCTGGGGCGCCGTCTGGTGCTCTGGCCCGACCGGTCCTCGGGGACGCTGGGCTCGCGGCGGCTGGACGACGCCGTGGCCGACGACGCCCGCGGCATGCTCGTCGGCGGCCGCACCGGGCTGCTGCACGTGGGGCGCGACGGCGAGCGGCGCGGCGACGACCTCACCCTGTTCGTGAACTCCTTCGCCCCGGCCGCCCGCATGGTGGTGTTCGGCGCCATCGACTTCGCCGCCGCCGTCGCCCGGGTCGGCGCGTTCCTGGGCTACCGGGTCACCGTCTGCGACGCCCGGCCGGTGTTCGCCACCCCCAAGCGCTTCCCGGAGGCGCACGAGGTGGTGGTCGAGTGGCCGCACCGCTACCTGCAGGCCGAGGTCGACGCCGGGCGCATCGACGAGCGGACGGTGCTCTGCGTGCTCACCCACGACCCGAAGTTCGACGTCCCGCTGCTGGAGGTGGCGCTGCGCACCCCGGTCGCCTACGTCGGGGCGATGGGCTCGCGGCGCACCCACGACGAGCGCCTCGCCCGGTTGCGCGAAGCCGGGCTGGGCGACGAGGAGCTGGCCCGGCTCTCCTCGCCGATCGGCCTGGACCTCGGTGCCCGCACCCCGGAGGAGACGGCGGTGTCGATCGCCGCGGAGATCATCCAGGGGCGCTGGGGCGGCAGCGGCCGGCGGCTGGCCGAGGTGTCGGGCCCCATCCACGAGACGGCCGACCGCTGAACGCTGGCGCCGGTCATCAAGCAGACGCCCTCGTTGTCGGCCGGACAGGAGTGCCTATGTCTGGTCCCCCGACGCCGCGCGATCCGCACGGACGGATGCCAGGATCCGCTCGAGCGCTTCCTCCTCGGGTTCGTCCCCCGGCCCCGTGGCAGGAGGTGTCTCGCTGAGGGCATCCGCCGCCAGAGTGATCGCGATCGAGACGACGGCGAAGATTCCGGCGGTCGTCGAGCCAGGGAATTGCACGCTCGTGAACCACCAGATCGCGACGGCCACGGTGATGACACCGAGGATGGCGTGGAACCAGAAGCGCTTGCCTCCACGCACTCCCGCCGCTGCGGACAGGACCACCGCCACCATGGCGCCGATGTAGAGAAACAGAGTGCTGGCGGCCACGTCCAGATGGAACTCGCCCGCACTGGCCTTCCGGATCAGCACGTACAGGACGACGAACGCGAAGATGATCGTCAGCACTAGGAGCACCAGGCGCAGCGTGGATCGAACGGTCATCCCCAGAGCATCGGTCCTCGGCGCAGATGACTGAAGCGCTCCCGAGCGATCGACGCGCTTCTCACGACTTCCCGTACTGCTACGACGTCGAGGTCGTGGGACTGCTGGCCTCGCCGGCGCACCGGTACGACGGCCGCCCCGGCGCGGCGGTGCCTGCGCAGGCCGACGACCGGCGGGAGCGGCTGGAGATCCGGGCGGGGGTCGGCATCGTCGGGGACCGGTACGCCGGGCGGCCGGCCCACCGGGACGCCCAGGTCACGGTGCTGGCGGTGGAGTCGCTGGAGTCGCTCGCCGCCGAGCTGGGCGCCCCGCCGTTCGACCCGCTGCTGGCCCGGCGGAACGTGGTGCTGCGGGGTGCCGAGGTGGAGGCGCTCCGCGGCCGGGAGTTCGCGCTGGACTGCGGCGCGGGACCGGTGCTGCTGCGCGGCGGGCGGGCGGCGAACCCCTGCGCCTGGATGGACCTGGTCCTCGCGCCCGGCGCGCACCGCGGGATGCGCGGTCGCGGCGGGGTGCGCTGCGCGGCGCTCTCCGACGGCCGGCTCGAGCTGGGACCCGCCGTCCTGACCAGCGCCGTGCCGCTGGATCCCGCCGCGGCAGGGCGGGCCCGCTCCCTGGCGCCGGGTCGCCGCTGACCTGCGACACGCCGGGCGGACCGGCTGCTGGCGGTCGCGCCGCACGCCCCGCAGTATTCCGTCCGGCCGGACGTCCGAGATCCGGAGACGTGTACTCCGGAGGTCCTCCCGTGCGCATGCGCATCCCCCAGCTCGCCGTCGCCGCCGCGAGCGCCCTGCTCCTCACCGCCTGCGGGAGCAGCAGCCCGCTCGACGGCATGACCGGGCCCGAGGTCGCCGACGCGGCCGCCGACGCCCTGGAGGAGGCCGGTTCGTTCCACGTCACCGGCACCATGGCGGAGGGCGGCGAGGAGGGCGAGCTCGACCTGCACCTGCAGGGCGACGACGTCACCGGTTCGGTGACCATGGGCGGGTCCGAGATCGACCTGCTCCGGGTCGACGGCGAGGTGTACCTGCAGGCACCGTCGGACTTCTGGGCCTCCTTCGGCATGCCGGCGGAGATGGCCTCGCAGTTCGACGGCCGCTGGGTGATCGTCCCCGGTGAGGCCGTGGCCGAGTTCGAGGAGATCTCCCTCGACGGTTTCGTCCAGCAGTTCCGCGACCCGGACAGCGAGATCGCCGAGGAGGTCAGCTCCGAGGAGCTCGACGGCGAGGACGTGGTGGTCGTGGAGCAGGAGGACGGCAGCCGGTTGTTCGTCGCCGACGACGAGCCGGCCTACCCGCTGCAGGTCACGACCGGCGAGGGCGGCGACTCCGGCACCGTCACCTTCAGCCGGTTCGGCGAGGAGGAGGAGATCTCCGCCCCCGCCGACCCGATCGACCTCATGTCGATGATGGGCGTCTCCTGACGCCTGCTGTCCCGGCGTCGCGCCGGTCAGCCCAGCAGCTCCCGGACGGCTGACGGGGCCTGCGACGCCCGGTGCAGCGCGGCCACCCTCCCGCCGCCGGCGGCGGCGAGGGTGGTGCAGGAGGTCATCGCCTCGTCCTCGGCCGACAGCGCGAGCACCTGGAGCCGCGCCGGTATGCGAGCCAGCGACGCCGCGGCGTCCACCGGGTCGGGGCTGTCGGTCGCGACGCCGTCGGAGAGCAGCAGCACGTGGCGGTCGGCGGCGCGGGAGCGCGCGAGCTGCGTCGCCGCCGTCCGCAGCGCCAGCTCGAGGTCGGTGGTGCCGCCGCCCCTGAGGTCGCAGAGCCGGTCGACGACGACGTCCGCGCGGGGATCGGCCGACAGCGGGCGCAGCACCACGGCCTTCGACCAGAAGGCGACGACGCCGAGCTCGTCGCCCGGCCGCATGCGCTGGGCCAGGGCCGACGCCGTGAGCACCGCGGCGGCGAGTTCGTCCCCGGCCACCGACCCCGACGCGTCGACGAGCAGGACCACCGCGCGGCCGGTGGAGCGCCAGCCCCTCGTGTGCAGGTGCTCGGCGCGCCACCGGGGCTCGGCCCCCCGCGCGGCCAGCGTCGCGTCGAGGTCGACGTCCGAACCGGTCGGGTCGCGCCGGGTGACCATCCGGCTGGTGCCGGGGCGGTCGGGAGTGCCGGTGCGCGGGTTGCCCAGGGGCAGCCGTGCGGCCAGCGCCCGCGCCGCGGCGCGCAGCCGGGGGTCGAACGCGCGGGCGGCCGCGGCGAGCACCCGGGCGGCAGCGTCCGGGTCGCGGGCGGCCAGGTCGGCCACGGCCTCGGCGTCGAGGGTCCCCGCCTCCGGCGAGACGGTGTCGAAGTCGGGGTTGCTGCGGGAGAGCTCGTCGCGGCTGGACCGGCGCGCGCCCTGGGTGCGCAGCAGCTCCTCGACCTGCTCGGGGTCCTCGACGACGCGGGGCGGGCCCGACGCCGGTCGCTCGCCGGCCGGCGCCGGCGGGGGTGGCGGCCCGGGGGACGCCTCCCCGGGCGTCAGGCTTTTCCCAGCTCCTCACCGGCCCGGCGCCAGATGTCGGCGACGACGTCCTCCACCGGGCGCGCCACGCCGTCGCCCCGGGTCACCTTGCCGGTGAGCGCGGCGAGGGCGGCGTCGAGCCCGGTCGCCTCCTGCAGGGGGGAGGTCTCCCGGACGGCGGCGAGCTCCACGGCGATCAGCACCGTGTCGATCGCCCCTCGCACGGAGGCGCCGATGCGCAGCTCGGAGTGGTCGCGCGTGATGCGGACCGCCCGCACCGCCCGGGCGACCAGCGCTGCCTCCCCGCTGGTCACCGCCTCGACCACCCGCAGCTCGGCGTCCTCGTCCTGGTAGGCCATCGCCACCCGGCAGGAGCGGTCGTAGAGGGCCGGCGTGACCCGCGCGGTGCCCACCGCGTCGAACGGGTTCATCGCCGCCACCAGCCGGAAGGTGGGCCGCGCCGCGACCCGGCCGTAGCGGGGCACGTGCATCTCCCGCTCGGAGAGGACACCGAGCAGGACGTTCATCGTCTCCTCGGGGACCCGGTTGAACTCCTCGACGTAGAGCAGCGAACCCTCGGTCATGGCCCGGGTGAGCGGCCCGGGCACGAAGTTCTCCGGCCGGTAGTCCTCGGTGAGGACCCGGGAGGCGTCGTGGTGGCCGACCAGCCGGGTGGGTGTCAGCTCCGCGTTGCCCTCGACGAGCACGAGGGGGACCCCGGCGCCGTCGGCCAGGGCGCGTAGCAGCGTGGTCTTGCCGGTGCCGGGTGGGCCCTCCAGCACGACGTTGCGCCCGGCGGAGAGCGCCGCGGCGACCACCTCCGCCTCCCGCAGGCGGTCCACCACGCGCTGACGGGCCACGCGGACCATCCCGCCCACGTCGAGGTGGGCGGCGCTGCGCGTGCTGGTCACGATCCTGTCCCGGCCGGTGCCACGTCCTGGCTCAGCTCCCGTCGTCCTGGCTCACCTGGTGTGGTCCTGGCTCACCGTCGACCGTGAGCCAGGACCCCTGATGATCAGGTGACCTGATCATCAGGGGTCGGAGGCCGGGGCTCAGTCGTAGACGATGACGCCGCGGATGTTCTTGCCGGCGTGCAGGTCCTCGTAGCCCTGGTTGATGTCGTCGAGCTTGTACCGCTTGGTGATCAGCTCGTCGAGCTTGATGGCACCCTCCTGGTAGAGCCGCAGCATCTTCAGCATGTCGGCGCTGGGGTTCTGGTCCCCGAACAGCGCGCCCCGGATCTCCTTGGTGAACAGCGCCAGCATGCTCGGGTTGATCGGGATGCCGACGTCGGTGAGGTCGCCGAGGCCGGTGATGACCACCCGGCCGCCCTTGCCGAGCGCCTCGACGCCCTGGGCGACGTGCTCGCCCTTGAGCACGCCGACGGTGATCAGGACCTTGTCCGCGCCCTGGCCGTTGGTGACGCTGCGACCGAACTCGGCGGCCTCGTCGATGCTCGCGAAGGCGTGCGTGGCGCCCAGCTCCATCGCCTTCTCGCGCTTGAAGTCGATGGGGTCGACGGCGATGACGTGGCTCGCGCCGGCGTGCGCAGCGCCCTGGACGGCGTTGATCCCGATGCCGCCGACACCCATGACGATGACGGTGTCGCCGGCCCGCACCTCGCCGGCCTGCACGGCGGTGCCCCAGCCGGTGCCGACGCCGCAGCCGACCAGGCAGGCGACGTCGAGCGGGATGTCCTTCGGGATCTTGACCGTGGAGCGGACGTCGACCGTCGTCACCTCGGCGAACGTGCCCAGTCCGCACATCTGGCCGACCGGGGTGCCGTCGGAGGTCTGGAAGCGGAAGCTCTCGGCGTCGTCCCAGCGGGAGCCGACCAGGAGGTTGGCGCCGGAGTCGCAGATGTACTGCTGGCCGTTCGCGCAGTACCGGCAACGGCCGCAGCCGGGGAGGAAGGAGAAGACGACGTGGTCACCCTCCGCGAAGTCCTTCGTCCCGGGGCCCACCGCGGTGACGACGCCGGCGCCCTCGTGGCCGCCGAGGAAGGGGTAGTGCCCGACGGGCATGTCCCCGGTGGCGATGTGGTCGTCGGAGTGGCACATGCCGGAGGCGGCGAGCTTCACCTGGAGCTCACCGACCTGGGGGTCGTCGGCGACCAGGTCGGTGACCTCCCACTTGCCGGGGGCTGAGCGCAGGATCGCGCCGCGGGTGTTCACGGGCACAGGAACCTCCTCGTCGCCCTCGTCGTCGAGGGCCGTCCACCTCATGCGCGGGCACGCATGCCTGCCGCGCACGCTATGACCCCGATCACACCCTGGGAAGGGGCATGCAACGTTGGCGCCGGGCCCACCGGCCTCGGTGCAACGTTCGGGGCACGCACACTGGTCCGGTGCCCCGCCCCCCGGTCGTCGTCGTCGGCGCGGGGCCCGTCGGGCTCACCGCCGCGCTGCTCCTGGCTCGCACCGGGCTCCCCGTCGTCGTCGTGGAGCGGCACGCGGCCCCCTATCCGCTGCCCCGCGCGGTGCACCTGGACGACGAGGTGTTCCGCGTGCTGCAGGCGGCCGGCGTGGCCGACGACGTCGCCGCCCGCTGCCGGCCGATGGCCGGGCTGCGCCTGCTGGACGCCGCCCACCGGGTGCTGGCCGAGTTCCGGCGCGCCCCGGACGCCGGCACGAACGGCTGGCCGCAGGGATCGTTCGTGCACCAGCCCGATCTGGAGGAGGTGCTGGCGGCCGCGGTCGCGTCGACGCCCGGGATCGAGGTGCACCGCGGGAGCGAGGTGACCGGGCTCGACCAGGACGGCGGCGGGGTGACCGTGCGGGTGACCGACCGGGCGACCGGGGCGGACCGCTCCGTCCGGGCGGTGGGGGTCCTCGGCTGCGACGGCGCGAACAGCACCGTGCGGAAGCTGATCGGCGCCCGGATGCGTGACCTCGGCCCCGCCGACCGCTGGCTGGTGGTCGATGCGCGCGCGCCGGTCCCGCTGCCGGTCTGGCCGGGGGTGCACCAGGTCTGCGACCCGGGCCGGGCGGCCACGTTCATGCCGGTGACCGGCGACCGCTACCGCTGGGAGTTCCGGCTGGCGCCGGGCGAGACGGCCGAGGAGCTCGCCGACCCGGCCCGGCTGGCGGCGCTGCTGGCCCCGGTCGCCCGCGGCACGGAGGTCGAGGTGGTCCGTGCGGTGGAGTACACGTTCCGGGCGCAGGTGGCCGACCGCTGGCGCGACGGCCGGGTGCTGCTGGCCGGAGACGCCGCCCATCTCACCCCGCCGTTCGTGGGGCAGGGCCTGGGCCTGGGGCTGCGCGATGTGCACCAGCTGGCCTGGAAGCTCGCCGCCGTGCTGGCCGGGGAGGCCGGTGAGGAGCTGTTGGACACGTACCAGGCCGAGCGCGAGCCGCACGCCCGGGCGCTGATCCGGGTGGCGCTGCTGCTCGGGCGGCTGATGACCGGCGGCGGGCGCGGGGGCGCCGTCGCCCGCCGGGCCGTGCTGACCGCCGTCCGACGGATCCCGGCCGTCGCCCGGCTGGCCACCGACAGCCGGACCCCGCCGCTGCGCCGCGGCCCGCTGGTGGCGCGCCGCGGCCGGGCCGGCCGCCGGCTGGCCGGGACGCTGGTCCCGCAGCCGGAGGTGCTCGTCGACGGCCGGCCGTGCCGGCTGGACGACGTCCTCGGCGAGGGGTGGGCCGAGCTGTCCGCGGAGCTCGTGGTGCGCCGGGCCGACGGGACGGAGGTGCGGATCGTCGATCCCAGCGGCACGCTGCGCCGATGGCTGGGGCCGGCCGCCGCGGTGCGGGTCCGCCCCGACCGCATCGTGGCCGCCGTCCGCCGGTGAGGCTCCCGCCCACCGCCGAGAGCCGGTGCACCCGGACGGGTGTTCCGGCCGAGGAGGGCGCCTCGACCGCTTGTCCCGGCGGGCGGGTGTGGTGATCCTCGGTCGGTGAACGAGTGGTTGACGCGGGCGTCGCGCACGCAACTGGGGCTCATCATGGGGCTCTTCTGCGGGGCGGGTGCGGCGTTCGGCGTCGCGGTCCTCGGCGGGCAGGGCTGGAGCGCTGCCGTGCCCGGAGCCGTCGGAGCGGCGATCGGTGGAGGCCTGGTCGGGGCGACGCTGATGCACGGGCAGCTCCGGCGCCAGGCAGAGGCGGTCGGCGTGCTGGGGGGACGCGCCCGGCGCGCCGCCGGGCGGGCGTCGCTGCGGGGGCCCGTACCCGAGGACCCGGAGACCCGCGCCGCCGCCTACGCGCTGGTGGAGCACGCACTCGCCGAACGCCGGCGCAACCGCGTTCCCAGCGTGGTTGGCGCGGTGGTCCTCCTCGCGATGACGGTCTACCTGGCCGTGCAGGCGTCACCCTGGTGGTGGATCGGGGTGGCGGTCCTGGCCGGGTTGCTGGCGTACGGCTGGTTCGTGCTGCCCCGGCGGTTGCGGCGCCGGGCCGAGCTGCTGGACCCCGACGCCGGCTAGCGCGGCCGGCCGATGCCGACCGCGTAGAGGGTGCCCAGCACGGCACCCGGCGGGAGCGCCACGTAGAGCCACCACGGGTGGATCCCGCCCACGGTGGCCTCGAGGATCCCCCAGACCACCAGGTTCACCAGGCTGATGCACGCCCAGATGATCACGAGCACCTTCATCGCGGTGCCGGCGTCGTCGTCGCTGAACGCCCGGCGCGGCCCCGGGGGCGGGGGCAGCGCGGGCAGGTCGGCGGTGACCCGGGCAAGGTCGCCCCGGGTCCGCGCCGCCCACACGGCCTGCACCCGCTCGTCGAACTCGTGCAGGTCGAGCTGCCCGGCGTCGTGCGCCCGCTGCAGCCCGGCCTGCACGTCGGCGCGCTCGGCGTCGGAGATGCGGAGGTCCTCGGGTCGGACCGGCTGGCTCACACCGGACATCCTGGCAGGCGTCCGGCCCGGCGTCAGGCCTCGCGGCGCCGCCGGGCCGGGGAGGTGGCCAGGAGCGCGTTCTCCACCGCGGTGTCGCCGAGTGCCCGCTCGAACCCCGGGGGGACGACGAGGTCGTCGCGGGAGAGGTCGGCGACGTCGGAACGCCCGAGGCCGACCATCGCGGAGCCGAGCCCGTCGCGCAGCAGGTCGAGGACGTTCTCCACCCCGGCCTGGCCGTTGGCGGCGAGGCCCCAGAGGTAGGCGCGGCCGATCATGACCGCCTTCGCGCCCAGCGCCAGGGCCTTGGCGACGTCGCCACCGCGCCGGATCCCGCCGTCGAGCAGCACCTCGATCTGGTCGCCCACCGCGTCGGCGACCGCGGGCAGGGCCCGGACCGAGGCGGGGGTGCCGTCGAGGTTGTTGCCGCCGTGGTTGCTCACCGAGATGGCGGTGACGCCGGCGTCGACGGCGCGCTTGGCGTCGTCCACCCGCATGACGCCCTTGAGCATGAACGGGCCGTCCCACTGGGAGCGCAGCCAGGCGACGTCCTCCCACGTGGGCATCGGCGACTGCTGCCACATGCCGTAGGCGCCGAAGAACGTCGGCGCCGGCTCGCCCGGCGTCGCCACCATGTTGGGCACGGTGAGGTCGGGCAGCTTGCGGGTCCTCGCGAAGTCCAGCAGCCAGCGCGGCTTGACCAGCACCTGCGGCGCGTACTTGCGGGCGGCCTGGAAGTCGATCTTCTCCGGGATGAACGGGCTGCCCCAGTCGCGGCCGTAGGCGAACGACCAGTCGAGGGTCGCGATCATCCCGACGGCCCCGGCCTGCTTCGCCCGGTCCATCCGGGCGAGCATCTCGTCGCGCGTGCCCACCCAGTACATCTGGAAGAACGTCTGCGGGTTGGCTGCGACGACCTCCTCGATCGGCTTGCTGGCGAAGCTCGACAGGCCCATGGCCACCCCGCGGGCGGCAGCGGCCCGCGCGACGGCCACCTCACCGTCGGGGTGGACGGCCTGCACGCCGGTCGGGCTGATCATGACCGGCATCGACATGGGCTGGCCCATGACCGTCACGGCCGTGTTCCGCTCGTTGGCCAGCCCGGCGGTGTGCGGCGCGAAGCCGATCTCGGCGAAGGCGGCGAGGTTGTCCTCGAGGGTCAGGCCGCGCTCGGAGCCGGCGACCAGCGCGCCGTAGACGCCCTTCGGCAGCCGCTTCTTCGCCCGGCGCTGCGCCTCGGCGACCGATTCGAACCACGCGTTGGCCATGGGCATCTCCTTCGTCGGCCCGGTGCGCCGGGCGGTGGGCCGGCGCGAGGCCGGTGGCACTGAGTGCCAGGCTAGCGCCGCGGGTGAGACGCCGACCACACCGGCCGCCCGGACGGGTCAGCCGCGCAGGCTGGGGAAGCCCGCCGCCATCTCGTCGAACGCCAGGTGCAGGTGCTCGGTCAGGGACGACGCGTCGTCGGCGAGCCACGCCTCGAAGGCCGTCGTCGCCGCTGCGCGCGTGCTCGCCGCGACCAGGCGGGGCAGCAGCCCGCTGGGGGAGCTGCCCGTCCGGGCGGCGACGTGCTGGGCGACGACCCGGTCGACCTCGGCGAAGCGCAGCTGGCTGTGGGCCAGCAGGGCGGGCTCGGTGAGGATCAGCCGCATGCGCTCCCGCAGCAGCGGCAGCTCGGCTGCCGGGTAGTCGTTGACCTCGAGGTACGCCGCGCAGACCGAGGTGAGCACCGGCTGCGCCGGGTCGGCCGCGGCGAGCAGCTGCTGGAGCCGGGCGACGTGACCGGCGAAGTCGCCCCACACGGCGTCGGCCTTGGTGGGGAAGTAGCGGAAGAAGGTCCGGCGGCTGATACCGGCGGAGTCGGCGACCTCGTCGCTGGTGACCTCCTCGAAGCCGCGCACGGTGAAGAGGTCCAGGGCCGCGCGCTCGACACGGGCGCGCCCCGCCGGCGCCGTCCTCGTCTCCACCACGCGCGCATTCTGCCCGGTGGGCGTGGCGCCCGGCGCCCGCCGACCCCGCTCTTGCTCCTGGCACCGGGTGTCACTAACGTCCGCCTCGACCATGTGACCGCGTTCACGGAGGCCCCCATGCCCGAGCCCACCCAGACCGACGTCGCCGCCGCCGAGTTCCGGACCCCCGAGGCCCCCGCCACCGAGGAGGCCCTCGTCGAGGAGTCGCTCGTCGAGGAGGTCTCCATCGACGGCATGTGCGGCGTGTACTGATCGACGCCGTGCCGACGACGAACGGGACCGGCCCGGCGACCGGGACGGCCGCCGCCTTCGACGCGGAGCTGCCCTGGCGCCGGGCCCGTTCCGTCGCGCTGCGGCCGGAGCCGTTCGGCGCGCTCGTCTACCACTTCGGCAACCGGAAGCTGTCCTTCCTGAAGTCGAAGACGCTGGTCGCGGTCGTCGAGGCGCTGGGCGACCACCCCAGCGCGGCGGCGGCCCTGACCGCGTGCGGCGTCCCCGACGCCCAGCGCGGCGCCTACGTGAAGGCGCTGGCCGACCTCGCCCGCTCGCAGATGATCGAACGCCGGGAGACCCAGTGACCGCAGTGCTGCCCGCCCGCCCCGAGCGCCCCACCGGCGGGCGGCTGATCGACCAGTTCGAGTACGGGCTGGACGCCCCGATCTGCCTGACCTGGGAGCTCACCTACGCCTGCAACCTGGCGTGCGCCCACTGCCTGTCCTCGTCGGGCCGGCGCGACCCGCGCGAGCTCTCCACCGCCGAGGCCGAGGCGGTCATCGACGAGTTGCAGCGGATGCAGGTCTTCTACGTCAACGTCGGCGGCGGCGAGCCCACGGTGCGGCCGGACTTCTGGCACCTGCTCGACTACGCCATCGGCCACGACGTCGGGGTCAAGTTCTCCACCAACGGCGTCAAGCTGGACAAGCAGCGGGCCGCGCAGCTGGCCCGCACCGACTACGTCGACGTGCAGATCTCCCTGGACGGCGCCACCGCCGAGGTCAACGACCGCGTCCGCGGCACCGGCTCCTACGCCACCGCGATCCGGGCGTTGGAGAACCTGGCCGAGGCCGGGATGAAGGACTTCAAGGTCTCCGTCGTCGTCACCCGGGAGAACGCCGGCCAGCTGGACGAGTTCAAGGCGCTCACCGACTCCTTCGGCGCCCAGCTGCGGATCACCCGGCTGCGCCCCTCGGGCCGCGGAGCCGACGTCTGGGACCAGCTGCACCCGACGGCCCAGCAGCAGCGGGAGCTGTACGACTGGCTGCTGGCCAACGGCGAGGGCGTGCTGACCGGCGACTCGTTCTTCCACCTGTCGGCGTTCGGCGAGGCGCTGCCGGGGCTCAACCTCTGCGGCGCCGGCCGGGTGGTCTGCCTGATCGACCCGGTGGGCGACGTCTACGCCTGCCCGTTCGCCATCCACGAGAACTTCCTCGCCGGCAACGTGCGCTCACCCGGCGGCTTCCGGAAGGTGTGGCAGGAGAGCGAGCTGTTCGCCGACCTGCGCAGCCCGCAGACCGGCGGCGCCTGCACGAAGTGCGCGCACTTCGACGCCTGCCGCGGCGGCTGCATGGCGGCGAAGTTCTTCACCGGGCTGCCGCTGGACGGGCCCGACCCCGAGTGCGTGCAGGGCTACGGGGAGACGGCGCTGGCGGCCCGCGACGTCGAGCTGGTCACCCCGCGCAGCCACATCGACCACTCGCACAAGGGCCCGGTCCGCGGGCAGCCCACGCTGCTCGGCATGCCCGCGCTGCCGCCGGCGAAGGCCTGCGACGAGTCGCCCCTGGCGGGCCTCGACCTGCGCTGAACCCCGGCGCCGGCCCGCGGGGCCGGCGCCGGGCGGCCGCTGCTAGAGGTCGACCTTCTTGTTCTCCCCCGCGTCGATCCGCTCGCCGGTGGCCTTGGCCTTCACGAAGCTGAACGCGGTGGCCAGCCGGCCGCCCGGGCTGTCCCAGTACTCCGCCGAGTCGCCCTCGACCTTGATCAGCACGACGTCGGGGTCCTCGGGGCCGTTCGGGAACCAGGCCTCGACGCCGCCGTTCCACAGCTCCTTCTTCTTGGCCAGGTCGTCCACCACGACGGCGTGACCGGTGAGCGACACCCAGGTGCCGCCGGAGCCGATGCCGACGTTCACCTGGGGCTGCGCGGCGATGTGCGCCACCGGGTGGGAGCCGCGCTCGGCGAAGAACCACAGGTCGCCGTCGAACTCGACCTCCTGCAGCGTCATCGGCCGGCTGGTCAGCTTGCCGCCGGGGGCGATGGTGGTGAGGAAGCCGAAGCGCTCCCCCTTGATCAGCTCGGCGACCTTGCGGGTGTCCTCGGTACTCATGCCGGGCTGGTGCCCACGGTGGTCCCGCCCGACACCCCTCAGCGCGCGTCGAGGTAGCGCCAGGCGCCGTCCTCCCGGACGAACCGGCTGATCTCGTGCTGGCTGCCGCGCTCGCCGCCGGCGACGTACCAGGCGCGGAACTCCACGGTCCCCTCGGTGGCGAGCAGCCCGCCGCCGGTGGTGGCGAGCACGTCCAGGCCGGTCCAGCGCACCTGCGGATCGAGCTCCACCGACGCCGGCCGGGTGGTGGAGTGCCAGCTGGTCAGCAGGTAGCCGGCGTCGCCGACGGCGAAGGCGCTGTACCGCGACCGCATGAGCTGCTCGGCGGAGGCCGCCGTCGCCTCGCCGGCGTGCAGGCGTCCGCAGCACTCGGCGTAGGGCAGGCCGGTGCCGCACGGGCAGCGTCGGGGAGCCATGGGGCCAGTCTGCCGTCGTGCGAGGCTGGGCCGGTGACCTCCCTCGGCGACGCCACCTGGTCGGAGCTGCCCGAGCGGCCGCTCCTCGTCGTCCCCCTGGGATCGGTGGAGCAGCACGGCCCGCACCTGCCGCTGGCGACCGACACCCGGACGGCGGAGACGGTGGCGCAGGCCGCGGTGCCCGGGATCGGTGGCGCGCTGCTCGCCCCGGCGATCCCCTACGGGGCGAGCGGGGAGCACGAGGGGTTCCCGGGCACGGTGTCGATCGGCACGGAGGCGCTGACGACCGTGCTCGTGGAGTACGGGCGATCGGCCTGCCGCTGGGCGGGGCGGCTGCTGGTCGTCAACGGCCACGGGGGCAACTACTCCGCCCTGCGGGCGGCGGTGCCGCTGCTCCGGGCCGAGGGGCGGGACGTGGCCTGGTGGCCGCTCGCCGTTGCCGGCGGCGACGCCCACGCCGGCCGCACGGAGACGTCGCTCATGTTGCACGTGGAACCTGCTGGGGTCCGCCGGGAACGGGCGGAGGCGGGGGAGACGGCGCCGCTGCGGGAGCTGCTGCCCCGGATGCGCGCCGAGGGCGTGCGGGCGGTCAGCCCGAACGGGGTGCTCGGGGACCCGGCGGGCGCGTCGGCGGGCGAGGGGGCGGAGCTGGTGGCGGACCTGGCCGGCCGGCTGGCTGCCGCCGTGGCGACCTGGCGCATCGACGACGCGGGGCGGCTCCGGGAGTGATCCCGGAACCGCCCCGCGCCGGAGGTGGTGGCCCGCTCAGTTCAGGGCGTCGGCGAACAGCGGCACGCTGTTCTCGATCGCGTACAGCAGGCCCGGTGCCGAGGCGCTGGAGAAGGCGTTGAGCAGCGTCAGGTCGTCGAGGACGACGGCGCGACCCTCCTGGACGGCGGGCAGCGACTGCCACACCGGGCTGCCGGTGAACGCCGAGGCCTCGACGAAGATCGGGAAGACCACGGTCAGCTGGGCGTCGAGCAGATTGAGCTGCTCCTCGCCGATGGGCACGAAGAAGTTCTCGGTCGCCAGCGCCTCGATCTCGGCCTTGTTCTCGAAGCCGAGCTGCTCCATGAACTGCACCCGCGAGTCGCCGGTGAGGTAGACGTTCCAGCCCTCGGCGGAGTAGGCGCCGACGGCGACCTCGGTGCCCTGGAACTCGGGGTGCTCCTCCCGGGCCTGCTCGAAGGCCGCCTCGACCTCGGCCGCGAGCTCGTCGGCCTCCTCGCTCCTGCCGAGCGCCTCGCCGATCATCTCCAGCTGCTGCTGCCAGGTCGTCTGGTACGGCCCGACGCCCTCGGGCTGACCGATCGTCGGGGCGATCTCGTTCAGCAGGTCGTAGCGCTCCTGGTCGCCGGACGAGCGGGTGTCGAGGATGAGGTCGGGCTGCAGCGCCGCGATCTGCTCGTAGCTCGGCTCGAGCGTGCCGATGATCACGGGGGGCTCGGCGTAGCCCTGCTCGACCCAGTCGCCGAGGCCGTCCTCGCCGCCGACCGCCAGCCAGTCGCTGGCGCCCACCGGCTCCACACCGAGCGCGAGGGCGGTCTCGGCGTCGGACCAGCCGAGCGCCACCACCCGCTCGGGCTCCTCCTCGACCGTGACCTCGCCGAAGGCGGTCTCCACCGTCACCGGGAACGCCGACGACGAGTTCCCGGTCGTGCTCCCGGCCGCCCCGCCGTCGGAGGTGGCGGGCTCGTCGCCGGAACCGCAGCCGGTGACGACGAAAGCGGTGGCCGCGAGCGCGGCAGCACCCCGGAGGGCGGAAGGAAAAGGCATGACACAACTCCTTGGCGGATCAGGTAAGGGTGACCTAAGCACACGAACCTGGGAGCGGGGCGGCCGGGACCGGATCGTTACTGTCGCGGGACCCGTACGGCGGGAGCCGAGGGCACCGACGCGCGAGGAGGGCCGGGCATGAGCGGGGCGATCGAGGGCCGCGAGGGCTGGCTGGTCGTGATCGACCTGCAGCACGTCTTCGGCGAGCAGGACTCGCCGTGGACCGCGCCGCGGTTCGAGGAGATCCGCCCGCGCGTCCGCCGGCTGGTCGAGGCGTTCGGCGAGCGGGTGGTCTGGACCCGGTTCGTGGCGCCCGCGGAGCCGGTGGGGGCGTGGAAGGAGTACTACGCGCAGTACGACTTCGCGCTGCAGCCCCCCGACGCGCGGTGCTACCAGCTCGTCGAGGACCCGGGCGGCGCCCCGGTCGTGGACGCCACCACGTTCGGCAAGTGGGGGCCGCGGCTGGCCGAGGTGGTCGGCGAGGGGCCGCTCACCGTCGCCGGGGTGGCCACCGACTGCTGCGTCATCTCCACCGTGCTCCCGGCGGCCGACGCGGGGGTGCACGTCCGCGTGGTCACCGACGCGTGCGCCGGGGCGGGCGACCAGGAGCACGAGCGGGCCCTGCAGGTGATGGCCGGCTACGCCCCCCTGGTCTCCTTCGCCACGACGGACGAGGTCCTGGCGCAGGGATGATCCCCGCCCCGCCGGAGCGCCGGCTGCCCGACGGGTTCGCCGTGCGGCTCGACCCGCGCACCCGCCGGCGCGACGGCGGCGCGACCCTGCTCGGGGGTTCCCCGCTGCGGCTGATCCGGCTGTCCCCGCGCGCGGCGGGGCTGCTGGCCGCCGACCGCCTGGTGGTCGGCGACGCGACCGGTGCCGCCCTGGCCGCGCGGCTCCTCGACGCCGGCCTCGCCCACCCGGAGCCGCCGCCGGACGCCGGCGGGGCGGACGTGACCGTCGTCGTCCCGGTGAAGGACCGACCGGCCGGGCTTGGCCGGCTGCTCGCCGCGCTGCGCGCCGATCCGCGGACGGCGGCTGTGCCCGTGGTCGTCGTCGACGACGGCTCGGCGGTGCCGGTCACCGCTCCCGACGGCGTCCGCGTCCTCCGGTACGAGGTGTCCCGGGGCCCGGCGGCTGCCCGCAACGCCGGCCTGGCCGCGGCAGGCACCGAGCTGGTCGCGTTCCTCGACTCCGACTGCGTCCCCCTCCCGGGCTGGCTGGGCCGGCTGCGGCCGCACCTGGCCGATCCCCGGCTGGCCGTGGTGGGCCCCCGGATCGTGCCGCTGGCGGGCGCGGCACGCGGGTGGACGAGCCCCTACGAGGACGTCGCCGGCGCGCTGGACATGGGCCCGGAGCCGGCGGCGGTGCGGCCGCTGTCGGCGGTGTCCTACCTGCCGAGCGCGGCGCTGCTGGTGCGCCGGTCGGCCCTGGGCCCGGGCTTCGACGAGGCGATGCGGGTCGCCGAGGACGTCGACCTGGTCTGGCGGCTGACCGCGGCGGGCTGGCGGGTGCGGTACGAACCGGCGGCCGAGGTCGCGCACGAGCACCCGGCGCGCACCGCAGACTGGCTGCGGCGGCGCGCCTTCTACGGCACCGGCGCCGCCCTGCTGGCCGCGCGGCACGGGTCGGCGGTGTCGCCCCTGGTGATCGCGCCGGAGACGGCGCTCACCTGGGCGCTGCTGCTCGCCGGTGGTCGGTGGGGGCGGGCGGCCGGGGTCGCCGTGCTGGGGGTCACCGCGGCCCGGCTCGCGCGCCGGCTGGCCCGGCCGGGGGAGGCCGCCCCGGCCGTGCTCGCCACCGGCCTCGTGGTGCGCGGCCTCGCCGCGTCGGGCCGGGCGCTGACCCGCGCGGCCACCCGGCACCACTGGCCGGTGGCCGCCGCCGGGGCGATCGCCTCCCGGCGCGTGCGCAGGGCCGTGCTGGCGGCGGCGCTCGCCGACGGGCTGCTGGCCTGGGCGCCGCACCGGGGCCGGGTCGGACCGGTTCGTCACCTCCTGGCCCGGCGGCTCGACGACCTCGCCTACGGGGCGGGCCTGTGGGCCGGGGCCGTGCGGGCCCGCGACGTCCGGCCCCTGCTACCGACGCGCCCACCCCGCTGACGACCCGCCCGGCCGCGGAATGCGCGGCGGGCCTCGCGCCTTGCACGGCGTCGTACTGCGGTTCGACCAGCGTGGGTCCCGCTCAGCACCGATCGACGGGAAACCCGTGACCACCACCCAGGACCGCCCCCAGCCGCAGGCGACCCCCGATGCGCCCGCGCGACCGGGCGCCGCCCGCACCGCGCTGACGCTCGGCGCCTTCGTCGCCCTCGGCCCGCTGACCATCGACATGTACCTGCCGGCGCTGCCCAGCATCACCAGTGACCTGCTCACCACCTCGGCGACCGTGCAGCTGACCCTCACCGGCACGCTGATCGGCCTGGCGCTCGGTCAGCTGGTGCTCGGCCCGCTGTCGGACGCGTACGGCCGCCGCGGGCCGCTGCTGGCCGGCACCGCGCTGCACGTCGTCGCCTCGCTGCTCGTGCTCGTCGCGCCGACCATCGCCGTCCTCGGCGCGCTGCGGGTGCTGCAGGGCGTGGGCGCCGCCTCCGGCGCGGTCATCGCCCTCGCCGTGGTGCGCGACCTCTACGACGGCCGCGCCGCGGCGACGATGCTCTCCCGGCTGTTCCTGGTGCTCGGCGCCGCGCCGGTGCTGGCGCCCACCATCGGCGGCGAGATCCTGCGCTTCACCACCTGGCGCGGGGTGTTCGGCGTGCTGGCGGCTTACGGCCTGCTGCTGCTGGTCGTCGGGTGGGCGACGCTGCGGGAGACCCTGCCGCCCGCGCGGCGGAGCAGCGCCGGGGTGCTCGGGACGCTGCGGGTCTACCGCGGCCTGCTGCGCGACCGCGTCTACGTCGGGCTGGTGCTGGTCGCCGGCCTCACGATGGCCGGGCTGTTCAGCTACGTCTCCGGCTCCGCGTTCGTCTACCAGGACCAGTTCGGGCTCGACGAGCAGCAGTTCGGGCTGCTGTTCGGCGCCGGCGCGTTCTGGCTGATCGCCGCCACCCAGCTCAACCCGCTGCTGCTGCGCCGCTGGTCGCCGCAGACGCTCCTCGTGGCCGGCACCGTGGCCGGCGCGCTCGCCGGCGCCGCGCTGGTCGGGCTGGCCGGCACGGGGACCGGTGGCCTGGTCGCCGTCACCGGGGCGCTGTGGGCGGTGCTGTTCGCGTGCGGGCTCGCGCTGCCCAACGCCCCGGCGCTGGCGCTGTCCCGGCACGGCGAGGCGGCCGGGAGCGCGGCGGCCCTGCTGGGCGCCATCCAGTTCGGCGTCGGCGCGGCGGTCTCCCCGGTCGTCGGCCTCCTGGGCAACGACGCGGTGGCGATCGGCCTCGTCGTCGTCACGGCGCTGGTCCTGGCGATCGTCGTGCTGGCCGCCGTCGTCCGGCCGTGGCAGCTGCCGGCCGGGGATGCGGCGGCGGCCCCGGCGCACTGACCCGCGCCGGCCGCTCTGGTGGAAACCGCCGGCAGCGGCCACGATGACCGGGAGATGAGCGACTCCCCGTGGCGCGGCCGGTGACCACCGCCGTCAACCCGTGGCTGGCGCTGCCCGACGGGTCGCCGTCGGCCGCCCGCACGCGCCGGTTGCGCGCGGCGCACGAACGCCTGGTCACCGCCGGTGCGCTGCCCGTCGACGACGCCGTCCGCCCGGTCGTCCGCGACTCGTGGCGGCGCTCCCTCGGCAGCGGCGTGGACCCCGACGGCGGGCTGCCCCCCGTGGAGCTGCTGGACGCCGACCTGCTCGCCTACCGGGCGGCCCACCCGCTGGCGCCGGTGCTGCCGGTGATCCGCCGGCTGCTGGTGCAGGACGCCGAGGCCGACCGGATGATCGTGGCGGTCACCGACGCCGCGGGGCGGATGCTCTGGGTGGAGGGCGACCACCGGCTGCGGGCGCAGGCCGAGGGCGTGAACTTCGTGGCGGGCGCCCGCTGGTCGGAGGAGGTGGCCGGCACGAACGCACCCGGGACGGCGCTGGCTGTCGACTCCGCCGTGCAGATCTACGGCAGCGAGCACTTCCGGCGCTCGGTGCAGCCCTGGAGCTGCTCGGCCGCGCCGGTGCACGACCCGGCAACCGGTGCGCTGCTCGGCGTCATCGACGTCACCGGCGGCGACCACGTGGCCAGCCCGCACGTGCTCACCCTCGTCCGCGCGACGGTGGCCGCCGTCGAGTCGGAGCTGCGCTGGCTGAACCGGGAGCGGCTCGCCGCCGGCCCGGCCACCGGGGCGCCCGCACCGGCGGCGGCGCGCCTGGAGGTGCTCGGCCGGGAGCGGGCCCGGCTGCTGCTGCCCGGCGGACCGCTGGAGCTGTCTGTCCGCCACTCGGAGCTGCTGTTCCTGCTGGCCGAGGCGGCCGCCTCGGGGCAGGGCCGGGACGCCGCCCAGCTCGCCGACGAGGTGCACGCCGGATCCGCGGCGACCGTCACGGTGCGGGCGGAGCTGTCGCGGCTGCGCCGCCTGGTGGGCAGCGAGCTGCTCGCGTCCCGCCCCTACCGCCTGGTCGGCCGGCTGCACACCGACGTGGAGCAGGTGCGCCGGCTCGTCGCGCGCGGGGAGGTCGGTGCCGCGCTGGAGCACTACGCGGGGCCGGTGCTGCCCGGCTCCCAGGCGCCGGGGGTACGGCAGGCCCGCGACCGACTGCTGGCGGTGCTCCGCCGGGCGGTGCTCACCGGGCGCCGCCCCGACCAGCTGCTGCGCCTCGCCCAGCTGCCCGAGGTGCGGGAGGACGCCGGGGTCTGGCAGGCGCTGTGCGAGGTCCTCCCGGCGGGCTCGCCCCGCCGGGCGGCGGTGACGGCGCACCTGCACCGCCTGCGGCTGGCCGGTCGCACGCGCTGACCCGCCCGGCGCGGGAATGCTGAGGGCTGCTCACGACTTCGCAGCTGGCGTGACCGCAGCGCCCTTCGTCGACCGACCACCCCTGAGCCCCGTCCGGGTCGTCGTGGCCATCGTGGCGCTGGCGCTCGGCGGGTTCGCGATCGGCACCACCGAGTTCGTGACCATGGGCCTGCTGCCCGACATCGCCGAGGGCGTGGGCGTCGACATCCCCTCGGCCGGCCACGTCATCTCCGCCTACGCCCTCGGCGTCGTGGTCGGCGCCCCGGTGATCGCGGCGATGAGCGCCCGCCTGCCCCGGCGCGCGCTGCTGGTCGGCCTGATGGTTGCCCTGCTGGTCGGCAACGTGCTCACCGCCCTGGCGCCGGGCTACCCGACGCTGCTGGGCGCCCGGTTCCTCGCCGGCCTGCCGCACGGCGCCTACTTCGGCGTGGCCTCGCTGGTCGCCGCGTCGCTGGTCGCGCCGCGGCTCCGCGGCCGCGCGGTCAGCTCGGTGATGCTCGGCCTGGCCGTCGCGCTGGTCGCCGGCGTCCCGGCCGCGACCTGGCTGGGGCAGGCGGCCGGCTGGCGGGCGTCGTACTGGCTGGTGGTCGTCCTGGCCGCGGCCACGGTGGCGGCCGTGCTCGTCGTCGTCCCGCCGTCACCGGGGCGGCCCGACGCGACGGTGCGGGGCGAGCTGGGCGCGCTGCGCCGGCCGCAGGTGCTGCTCACCCTGGGGGTCGGCGTCGTCGGCTTCGGCGGCATGTTCGCGCTCTACAGCTACATCGCCCCGGTCGTCACCGACGTCGCGGGCCTCTCCCGGGGCACCCTGCCCGTGGTCCTGCTGGTGTACGGGATCGGCGGGATCATCGGGACGGCGCTGGCCGGGCGGCTGGGCGACTGGTCGCTCTTCCGCTCGCTCGTCGGCGCCCTGGTGGCCCTGATGGTGCTGCTCGCCGTGGTCGCCGTAGTCGCGTCCTGGGTGCCCGGCCTGGTGGCCGGTGTCTTCCTGGTCTCGGTCAGCGGCTCGACCCTGGCGATCCTGCTGCAGTTGCGGTTGATGGAGACCGCGGGGGAGGCGCAGATGCTCGGGGCCGCCCTCAACCACTCGGCCCTGAACATGGCCAACGCCCTCGGCGCCTGGGCCGGCGGGCTCGTCATCGCCGCGGGCCTCGGCTACCGGGCGCCCAGCGCCGTCGGCGCCGGGCTGGCGGCCGCCGGGCTGATCCCGCTCGCGATCTCCGCCGTCCTCCGCCGCCGTGAGCGGGCGGGCCGGGACGCGCCGGGCGCGGGGGCCCGTTCCGCGGAGGCCTACGCCTCCGCGCCCTGGGACTCGTCGGTCCGCGGGGACAGCAGTGCCCCGAGCGCGGTCTCGATCCGCCGGCCGTAGCGGTTCGCGTACCGGATCCCCGGCCTCCCCGGGCCCTCGTCCAGGCGGGCGGGGAGCCCGTCGGCGACCAGCCGGTCGACCACCGCGGCGGTCAGCGCCGGGTCGTCGGTGAACGAGAACCCGGTCTCCATGGCCCGCCACTTGCGGCGGTCGAGCACCACGAGCGCGGTCACCACCGCCGCGGCCCCCGCACCGGCCCGGGCCGGTAGCGGCCACCCCGTCGGCCGCAGCACCGGCACGGACGCCGCCGCAGCGGCGGAGCAGGCCCCGAGGAGGGCGCCCCAGCCCACCGCGTCGAGCCGCGCCGTCCGCAGGAACGACCGCCGTCGGCGACGGGCGAACCAGGGCTGCGGCCGGAGCGGCACCACGGATCCCACGGGTCACCGCTCCCGGGAGCGCGCGGTCACCGGCATCATCGGCCGAGACTAGGTAGACCCGGGTCCCGGCACCACGCCTGCCGCCCCCTTTCTGCTCCGGACGGCCGTGCCGCGCGCGGTGAGCTGCAACGGGGACGCAACGT
Source organism: Blastococcus sp. SYSU DS0616 (assembly GCF_054051015.1). NCBI lineage: Bacteria > Bacillati > Actinomycetota > Actinomycetes > Geodermatophilales > Geodermatophilaceae > Blastococcus > Blastococcus sp. SYSU DS0616. Next base: position 31,084 of record NZ_JBJHAJ010000011.1, on the reverse strand, counting down.
TGTCCCGCCGGCGGTGCCGCGGCCGTCCACCACCGGAGCGCCCGGAAATCCTGGTCTTTCCGGGGGACTCCGTCTCCCACCGGCGGATCCGGGCAGGCCCGCGTGCAGTTAAGCGTGGCCAAAGTCACTCCTTTCGGGTCAGACTCCGCGGCAGGTCCACGGTCGACCGTGGGCGCGGTCTGCAACGAGGGACCCCTGCAACGAGGCGGAGGACTGATGACCCGGATCAGCGTGCGGGTGGACGGGACGTCCTACCAGGACGACGTCGAACCCCGGACACTGCTCGTGCACTACCTGCGGGAGCAGCTCGGCAAGGTCGGGACCGTGGTCGGTTGCGACACCAGCAACTGCGGTGCCTGCACCGTCCACCTGGACGGCGAGGCCGTGAAGAGCTGCACCGTGCTGGCGGTCCAGGCCGACGGTGCCGAGGTGACCACCATCGAGGGCGTCGCCCGCGACGGCGAGCTGCACCCGGTGCAGAAGGCCTTCCACGAGCTGCACGGGCTCCAGTGCGGCTACTGCACCCCCGGGATGATCATGGCCTCGATCGACCTGCTCCAGGACAACCCCGACCCGAGCGAGGACGAGGTGCGGGAGGGCATCGAGGGCAACCTCTGCCGCTGCACCGGCTACCAGAACATCGTCCGCGCCGTGCAGCAGGCCGCCGGTGAGCTGCGTGGCACCGGCAGCGGCTCCGTCTCGCCCGCGGCGGTCGACACCGCCGCCGCGCCGCACGTGGTGGGGCAGGCATGACCGCCGTGGAGGAGCGCACCGGCGCCCCGTCCCCCGAGATCGGCAAGGCGCGCCGCCGCAAGGAGGACGCCCGGCTGATCACCGGCAAGACCACCTGGACCGACAACATGGTGCTGCCGGGGATGCTGCACCTCGCGGTCGTGCGCTCACCCGTAGCGCACGCGCGGATCACGAACGTCGACGTCAGCGCCGTCCGGGAGGCGCCCGGCGTCATCGCCGTCTACACGGGTCAGGACCTCGCCGAGGAGCAGGGCTCGCTGCCCTGCGCCTGGCCGGTCACCCCGGACATGGTCAACCCCGGGCACCCGTCGATCGCCGTCGACCAGGTCAACCACGTCGGCGAGGCGGTCGCGGTGATCGTGGCGCGCAGCAAGACCGCGGCGCAGGACGCCGTCGAGCTCGCGGACATCGACTACGAGCCGCTGCCGGTGGTGCTGGACATGGAGGAGGCGGTGAAGGACGGCGCGGACCTGGTCCACGACCACCTGGAGTCCAACACCAGCTACCACTTCGTCTTCGACGCCGGCGAGATGGGCACCGGCGCGGACACCGAGCAGGCGTTCGCCGACGCCGACGTCGTCGTCAGCCGGCGGCTGATCCAGCAGCGGCTGATCCCGGCGTTCATGGAGCCGCGCTCGGTCGTCGTGCAGCCGCAGGGCGACAACTACACGATGTGGTCGGCCACCCAGATCCCGCACATCCTGCGGGTCATGGCGGCGATGGTCACCGGCATCCCCGAGCACAAGCTGCGTGTCGTCGCCCCCGACGTCGGCGGCGGGTTCGGTGGGAAGCTGCAGGTCAACCCGGAGGAGATCCTCTGCCTGCTGATCGCCCGGCGCCTGGGCAAGCCGGTCAAGTGGACCGAGACCCGCAGCGAGTCGCTGATGACCGCGCACCACGGGCGCGACCAGATCCAGTACGTCGACGTCGCCGCCGACCGCGAGGGCAACCTCAAGGGCCTGCGCGTGCGGCTGCTCGCCGACATGGGCGCCTACCTGCGGCTGATCACTCCCGGTGTTCCGGCCCTGGGCGCCTTCATGTTCCCGGGCATCTACAAGTTCCCGGCCTACCGGTTCGAGTGCGACGGGGTGTTCACCAACAAGGTGCCCACCGACGCCTACCGCGGCGCCGGCCGCCCGGAGGCCACGTTCGCGATCGAGCGGATCATGGACGAGCTCGCCGTCGAGCTCGGCATGGACCCCCTCGAGCTGCGGCGCAAGAACTGGATCAAGGCCGAGGAGTTCCCGTTCACCACGGTGGCCGGGCTGGCGTACGACAGCGGTGACTACGACACCGCGACGCAGCAGGCGCTGGAGCTGCTCGGGTACGACGAGCTGCGCGCCGAGCAGCAGCGGCGGCGGGAGTCGAACGACCCGGTGCAGCTGGGCATCGGCATCTCCACCTTCACCGAGATGTGCGGGCTGGCCCCCTCCCGGGTGCTCGGCTCGCTCTCCTTCGGCGCCGGCGGCTGGGAGCACGCGGCGATCCGCATGCTGCCCACCGGCAAGGTCGAGGTCGTCACCGGCTCGACGCCGCACGGCCAGGGCCACGAGACGGCGTGGAGCCAGCTGGTCGCCGACTCCCTCGGCGTGCCGTTCGAGGACGTCGAGGTGCTGCACGGGGACACCGCGATCGCCTCCCGCGGGCTGGACACCTACGGCTCCCGGTCGCTGGTGGTCGGCGGCTCGGCGGTGGTCAAGGCGGCGGACAAGGTGATCGCCAAGGCCCGCAAGATCGCCGCGCACCTCCTGGAGGCCAGCGAGGACGACCTCGACTTCGAGGGCGGGAAGTTCTCCGTGCGGGGGACCCCGGGCACCGGGCTCGGCATCCAGGAGATCGCGCTGGCGATCTTCGCGGCGCACGACTACCCGGAGGGGATCGAGCCCTCGATCGACGCCGAGGCGACGTTCGACCCGGAGAACTTCTCCTTCCCCCACGGCACGCACCTGTGCGCCATGGAGGTCGACACCGAGACCGGGTTCGTGAGGATCCGCAAGTACGCCTGCGTCGACGACGTCGGCACGATCGTGAACCCGCTGATCGTCGAGGGGCAGGTGCACGGCGGGCTGGCGCAGGGGATCGCCCAGGCGCTGTACGAGGAGGCCGTCTACGACGCCGACGGCAACCTCACCACCGGCACCTTCGTCGACTACCTGGTGCCCGCGGCATCGGACCTGCCGCACTTCGACACCGGCAACACGGTGCACACAGCGCCGGGCAACCCGATCGGCGCCAAGGGCGTGGGGGAGGCCGGCTGCATCGCCTCGACGCCCGCGGTGGTCAACGCCGCGTTGGACGCCGTCCGGCACCTGGGCGTGCAGGACATCCGGATGCCGCTGACCCCCGAACGGGTCTGGCGGGCCATCCACGCCGGAGGCGACGGCGGCGACCGGGCATCGGCCCGGACGAACGCGCAGGCCGTCGACTCCACCGACGCCCCGTCCACCTCCGGAGGTGCCCAGTGATCCCCGCGCCGTTCGAGTACGCGCGTCCGAGCAGCGTCGACGAGGCGCTGGAGGCCATCGCCTCCGGCGGGGAGGACGTGAAGATCCTCGCCGGCGGGCAGTCGCTGATCCCGGTCATGCGGCTGCGGCTGGCCGCGCCGGAGACCGTCGTCGACCTGGGGCGGGTCGCCGAGCTGCGGGGGGTGCGGGACGACGGCGACGCGATCGTCATCGGCGCGATGACCACCCACTCCGACGTCCTTGCCGACCCGCTGATCGCGCAGCACGTCCCGCTGATCGCCGAGGCCACCGGCACGGTGGCCGACCGGCAGGTGCGCCACCGGGGCACCTTCGGCGGGGCCCTCGTGCACGCCGACCCGGCCGGTGACCTGCCGTCCGTGGCGTTGGCGCTCGACGCCGAGTTCGTGATCGCCGGGCCCGAAGGACACCGGACCGTCGGTGCCGCCGACTTCTTCGTCGACTACCTCACCACCGCGGTCGAGGAGGGCGAGCTCCTGGTGGAGGTGCGGGTGCCGAAGCTCGCCGGCCAGTGGGGCATGCGGTACGAAAAGTTCAACCGCGTGGCGCAGGCCTGGTCGATCGTCGCGGTGGCCGCCGCGGTGCGCCGCGAGGACGGGCACATCGCCGAGGCGCGGATCGGGCTGACCAACATGGGCCCGACGCCGCTGCGGGCCGGCGCGGTGGAGGCCGCGCTGTCCGGGGCCGAGGCGACGCCCGAGGCGATCGCCGCGGCGTCCGCCCGCGCCGCCGAGGGGACCGAGCCGAGCAGCGACCTCAACGCGCAGGCGGACTACCGGCAGCACCTGGCGACCGTCCTCACGCGCCGGGCGGTGACGGCCGCCGCGGGGCTGTAGCTTGTCGAAGGACCCCCTTGCCCCCCAGCACTCGCAGGCTCGCGCCGGGTCCCTGCAAGGGGGCCGTGCCAGTCCGTCACCCGGAGGTTGACCCGTGCAGCTGGAGAACTCGTTCACCGTCCCGGTGCCCGTCGACGAGGCCTGGCGGGTGCTGCTCGACATCGAGCGGATCGCCCCGTGCATGCCCGGCGCGGCGCTGGACTCCGTCGACGGTGACGACTTCACCGGGCGGGTGAAGGTCAAGCTCGGGCCGATCAACCTGACCTACCAGGGGAAGGCGTCGTTCATCGAGAAGGACGAGGCCGCGCACCGGGCGGTCATCGACGCCCGGGGCAAGGACCAGCGGGGCAACGGGACGGCGGCGGCGGTGGTCACCGCCAACCTCCGCGCGGAGGGCTCGGTCACGCGGGTCGACGTGCTCACCGACCTGAACATCACCGGGCGTCCGGCCCAGTTCGGGCGCGGCGTGATGACCGACGTCGGCAACAAGCTGCTGGGGCAGTTCGCCGACAAGCTCGCCGCCCAGCTCGGTGAGGGCGACGCGCAGGGCGACGCCGACCGCGCGGCCGCGTCGGCGGAGGCCGGCCCGGCGGCGGATGCCGGCCCGGCGGCGAAGGCGGCGGCGACGGCCACCGGCGTGGTCGAGGAGGTGGCCGCTTCGGCGGAACAGGCCGCCGGCGAGGGGACGGCGGCCAAGAAGGCCGCCGCTGCCACCAAGAAGGCGGCCGCGTCGGCGACCGACAAGGTCAGCGCCGCGGCCGAGGAGCCCCCGGCGAAGAAGGCGGCCCCGGCCAAGAAGGCCGCCGCGAAGGCGGCGCCCGCCAAGGCCGCGCCGGCGAAGAAGGCGGTCGCGGGCAAGGAGACGGCGACCACGGAGACCCCGGCCAAGGAGACCGCGGCCAAGGTGACCGCCGAGAAGGCCGCCGACACCGCGCCGGCGGGCAAGGCGCCCAGCGGGCCGCCCACCGGCAACACCGCTCCGCCCGGGCGCCCGGCCACGGGTGCGCCGCTACGGAGCGTGCCTGACGCCGCCCCGGCGGAGCGACCGCGTCCGGCGCAGTCCGAGCCGGAGCCGATCGACCTGCTGGAGGTGGCCGGAGGGGCCGCGTTGTCCCGCTACGCCGCCCCGGCTGCCGGGGTCGCCGCGCTGGTGCTGGTCGTCGCCCTCGTCGTACGGCGCCGCCGTCGTCGCTGAGGCCGTCGGACCGGTCCGTCACGTTCCGGGTTCCGGGTCCGGGGCATGACCTCCGGGCGGCGGCGCCGCGTCGGTCGATCCCTCGGTGCGGCACGACCCGAGCCGCTGCCCCGGTTCCGCTCAGCCCTGCCTCGGCGCCTGGACGGGCAGCCGTGATTTGGTCGCCGGGCTCTCGCCTGCGGAAACTGTCGTACCCCCCGCTTAACCTGCGGGTATGTCGTCGGGTGTCGGGTTCGCGGTCGGGGTGACCGTGATGCCGGTGAGCCCGCCGTCGGAGTGGGAGCTGGCCGACCCTGATCCGTTGCCGCGGTTGGGTGAACCGTTGAGCGCGTGGTTGCCGGCCCGGCGGGGTGCGGCGGAGGCGGCGGAGCTGCTGGGGCAGATCGTGGCCGCGGAGGCGCAGTTGGCGGCGCTGCGGGCGGAGCTGGTGATGGACCTGGCCGCGGCGCGCCCGGCTCCGGCCGATCCGCTGCCCGGCGGCGAGCGCGCCGGCACCGTGGGGCCGCCAGAGGTCAGTGAGTTCGTGCCCGATGAGCTGGCCGCGGTGCAGAACTGCAGCCGCACGGCGGCGGTGACCCAGCTGGAGCACGCCGAGGTGCTGACCACGCTGCTGCCCGCGACGTACACACGGCTGCGGCTGGGGCGGTTGGACTGGCCCCGTGCCCGGGCGATGGCCGCGGAGGTCGCCGTCACCGGGCGGGAGACCGACCCGGGCGTGATCGCCGCCATGGAGGCCGCCGTCCTGCCCACCGCCACCGAGCTGGGAGTGGGGAAGCTGCGGGAGGCGGTGCGCGCCGAGCTGATCGCCCGCGACGCCGCCGCGGCCGACCGGCGCCGGCAGCAGCGCCGGCGGGCAGCGGATGTGACGGTGCGCCCGGTCGGGGACGGGATGAGCGAGCTGCGCGCCCTGCTGCCCCATCCCGAGGCCCGGGCCTGCCGGCACGCCGTCGACGCCCACGCCCGCGCCGCCAAGGACGCCGGCGATGCCCGGCCGATCGGCATGCTGCGCACCGGAGCCCTCATCGATCTGCTGCTGCGCCCCTGGCAGCAGCAACCGGCGGTGACCGCGCACCTGACCGTGGTCGCACCGCTGCCCGCGCTCACCCCGGCGGGTTTCCTCGCCTCTGGTGCATCACTGCCGGCCGCGTTCACCGACACAGCGCGGGAAGCGGCCGCAGGCGGCCCGCCCGCGCCGGTGGGGGAGGTGGACGGGGAGCCGATCACCGCCGCCCACCTGCGCGAACTACTCGCCGCCCTGGATGCCGCAGGCGTGCAGGCCCCACCCGGCGGCAGCCTGCAGATCGCGCTCACCGACGCCACCGGAAGACTGCGGGCGGTCACCGGCCGCGCCGAGCTGGAGAAGCTGGCCACCCGCGGCTGCCCCGACCACCCCGACCACCCCGACCAGGCGTGCGGCTGCCCGCTGCTCGGCCCACCGGGTCCGGTGGACCGCTACCGGCCCTCGGCCGCCCAGCAACGCTTCCTCGCAACGCGGGATCGCACCTGCCGGCACCCCGGCTGCACCGTGCCCGCCGGCTGGGCCGATCTGGACCACGTCATCCCGCACGCCGACCGCGGCGCCACCGCCTGCGAGAACCTGTGCTGCCTGTGCCGCCACCACCACCGGCTCAAGACCTTCGCCCCCGGCTGGCAGCACACCCTCAGCGACGACGGCGTCCTCACCGTCATCACCCCGTCCGGCGTCACCCGCACCAGCCGACCACCCGGCTATCGCGTCCTCACCGCACCACCGCAACCACCACCGCCACCACCGGCGGAGGACCCACCACCGTTCTGACCCCGAGCGGTCAGCCCGGGAGCACCTCGGCGAGCCAGGAGGCGGCGGCCGCGCCGACGAGGTCCGGGTTCTTCTTCAGCGAGTGGTCACCGGGGACGGCGTACACCGATGCGCTGCCCCGGCCGGTCAGCACCGCGGCCACCTCGGCCGGCGAACCGAACGCGTCCCGCTCGCCCTGCACCACGACGACCGGGACGGTCACGCCCGCGAGCTCGTCCGCCCGGCTCTTCTCCGGCCGGCCCGGCGGATGGAGCGGGAACGCCAGCGCGAGCACGCCGTCGGCGCCGACCTGTCCCGCGGTGCGGCAGGCCACCCGCGCCCCGGCGCTGCGCCCCCCGACCACGAGCGCACCGGTCAGGTGCCCCGACCCCGAGAGGTGCGCCAGCACCGCCCGCCAGCCCTCGTCCAGGCGGGCCGGCGCCGGGGCGATCTTCTTCCCCGCCACGCGCCACGGTTGCTCGATGCGCAGCACCCGCCACCCGCCCTCGGCGGCGTCGCGGGCGACCGCCTGCAGGTCGGCCGAGTCGGCCCCACCCCCGGCCCCGTGCCCGAGCAGCAGCGTCCCGCGGGCTCCGCCGTCGGTCAGGTGGGCGCGGGCCGGGCCGTGCGGCGTCCCGATGTCGAAGGCGGTCACCGCGGCGGGAGGGCCAGCAGCGCGTCCACCGCGCCGGGGAGGTCAGGGGCGGCGACGTCGGGCTCGCCGTACACCGCGGGGAACACCCGCTCGCTCCGGGGGAACCACGCGCCGGTGAGCCCCGCCCGCTGCGCGCCCAGCACGTCCCAGCCGTGCGCGGCGACGAGCGCCATCCGCTCCGGCGCCACGTCGCAGACGCCGGCCGCCCACAGGTACACCTCCCGTGACGGCTTCCAGGCGCGGATGGTCTCGCTCGTCATGCTGCGCTCCACCAGCGGCGTGATCCCGCCCCGCTCCAGCCCCGCCTCGGCCACGCCGGGCGAGCCGTGGGACAGCGTGACGACCCGGACCCCGGCCTCGGCCAGCCGGCGCAGCGCGGGCTCGACGTCGGGGTGCGGCGCGAGCTCCCCGAAGGCGTCGGCCACGGTCGCGCGCTGGTCGGCCGACAGACCGCTCTCCTGGGCCAGCGCGGCGTCGAAGGCGTCCCGGAACCGGCACCACGAACCGACGGCGGCCGCCGCGAAGCCGGTGAGCAGCGTGCGGGCGAACACGGTGCCCAGCAGCGCCTCGGGCTCCCCTGACTCGACCAGGGTGGCACGGACGGGCGCGAGGTCCAGCAGGGTCTCGTTGACGTCGAAGGCGACGACCTCGGGGCGATGCCGGATCACGATGTCGGGTCCCAGTCCTCGTCCAGGTGCTTCCCGGCCTGCGGGGGCCGGCGCATCCTCCCGGTGGCCTTCTTGTAGACGAACCAGGAGACGCCCAGCACCACGGCGGCCACGAGCACGTAGTCCAGGTACCGCAGGTTCTCGTAGATGAAGTCGCCGGCCGCCACGCCCAGGGTGACCAGGACGGTGTTCCAGATCAGGCTCCCCGCCGCGGTGAACAGCAGGAACTGCCCCAGCGGCATCCGCACCACCCCGGCGGGCACCGAGATGAAGCTGCGCACGATCGGCACCATGCGGCCGAGGAAGACCGCGGCGCGGCCGTGCCGCTCGAACCAGGCGAAGGTCCGGTCGACGTCCTCGGTCTCCACCAGGGGCAGCCGGTCGAGGAAGGCGTGCGACCGGCGTGGCCCGAGCGCCCGCCCGACGTAGTAGAAGAAGATCGCGCCCAGCAGCGAGCCCAGGGTGGCGAAGATGATCACCGGGACGATCGACATCCGGCCGTCGTTGATGAGCACGCCCGCCAGGCCGAGGACCGCCTCGCTCGGGATGGGCGGGACGACCGTCTCGAGGAGGATCGACAGCCCGACCCCGACCGGCCCGAGGGTCTCGACCAGGTCCAGCAAGAAGCCGGTGATGCCACCCTCGTCGGAGGCCGCAGCGGCGAGGAACGACATGGGCTCCACGGTATCGGCGCCCTCCGCCCGCCGCCGCGCCCCTGGGCCGGCGCGGAGCTAGGTTCGGGACCATGCGGCAGCGCTTCACCGCCCGGGCACTCGTCGTCGGCGACCGCGCCGGGTCGGTCGTCCCCGACGGCGTCCTGGACGTCGCGGACGGTGCGATCGCGTGGGTCGGGCCGGCCACCGAGGCGCCCCCGGTCGAGGACGCCGACGTCGTCGCGCTGTCCGGGGTGCTCACCCCCGGCCTGGTCAACGCCCACTCGCACGCGCCGATGGTGCTGTTCCGCGGGCAGGGCGAGGGGCTGCCGCTGGACCGCTGGCTGCGCGAGGTCATGTGGCCGCGCGAGAGCCGGCTCGCCCCGGAGGACGTCGAGGTCGCGATGACCGCGGCGTCGGCGGAGCTGCTCGGCAACGGCGTCACCACCAGCGTGGAGATGTACTTCCACCCCGAGCGGATCGCCGCCGCCGTCACCACCACCGGTGCCCGGGCGGTCGTCGCCACGCCGCTGCTGGCGCTCCCGGGCATGCCGCCGATGGCCGAGCAGCTCGGCGCCGCCGTGGCCCTCGCCGCCGGCGCGCCCGGCGACGGGACGATCGAGTACGGCATCGGCCCGCACGCGGCCTACACCGTTCCGCTCCCCGTGCTCGCCGACGCCGCACGGGCCGCCCGCGAGCACGAGCTGCTGCTGCACCTGCACGTCGCCGAGACCGCCACCGAGGGCGCCGACCTGCTGGCCGCGCACGGGCTGTCGGTGCCCGCGCTGCTCGCCTCCTACGACGTCCTCGGTGGCCGGGTGCTCGCCGCGCACTGCGTGCACATGGACGACGGCGACCTCGAGCTGTGGCAGGAGTACGACGTCGCCGTCGCCCACTGCCCGGCCAGCAACGCCAAGCTCGCCAGCGGCATCGCGCCGGTGCGCCCGATGCTCGACCGCGGCATCCGGGTGGGGCTGGGCACCGACGGCCCCGCATCCAACGACTCCCTGGACCTCTTCGCCGACCTGCGGCTGGCCGCGGGGATGGCGCGGCTGCGTGAGCGGTCGGCGACGGCGCTGACGGCGGCCGAGGCGTTCTGGCTGGCCACCGGGGGAGCGGCCGACGCCCTCGGCCGCCCGGACCTGGGTCAGCTGGCCCCCGGCCGGCGGGCCGACCTGGTGCACGTCGACACCCGGGACCTGGTGTTCGAGCCGGTCGGCGACCCGGCCGACGTGCTGGCGCACCTGGTGTGGTCCGGCGCGGGGCGGCACGTCCGTGACGTGTGGGTGGGCGGCCGCCCCGTCGTGCGCGACGGTGCCTCGACCACGGTCGACGTCGCGGCGCTGCGTGCCGACGTCGCTGCCCGCGCCGCCCGGCTCGCGGCGGGCTGAGCTCAGCCCGCCGCGGCCTGCAGGTCGTCGCCGGTCCAGGTGTAGAGCCGGTCGCCGAGGACGACGGTCACCCAGCCCTCGCAGAGCTGCGCCTCGTCGCCCAGATCGGGCCAGTTCCCGCCGCCGTCGAAAGGCATGCCCACCTGGGGGAGCGCGGTGCAGTCCGCCGGCGGTCGAGCTCCCTCGTCCAGCGTCATCTCCGCCCGCACGCTGCCGGAGTCGTCGCCGGCGGCCTCGCCGGGTCGGACGACGGTGACGTCGTGCCCCACCGGGCGGGTCCAGCCCGGCACGTCCCCGCGCGGGGCGTCGTCGGCGTCGGCGTGGTCCGACGTCTCGGTGTGACCCTGCAGCTCCGCCAGCATCGCCCCGGGCCCGTCCACGCCCGCCGGCATGGTCACCACGATCCCTGCCACGGCCACCGCGCCGACCGCCACCACTCCGGCCACCGTCCCGAGCACTGCCTTCTTCGTGTCCATGGGGGGAGCGTCGGTCCTCCCGCCGTCAGCGCGCGTCGGTCGCCGGGCTGATCCGCACCCTCCGCCCTCGGGCGGACGACACATTCCTCAACCGACCGGTTGACAAAGCTCGGAGGTGCGTCCTAGCGTCTTCGTCAACCGAGAGGTTGAGAAAGGATGTGACGTGGTGGCGGATCCGCTCTCCCGGGTGTTCTCGGCCCTGGCCGACCCCACCCGGCGGGACATCGTGGCGCGGCTCGCGGTCGGCGACGCCACGGTGGGCGAGCTCGCCGCGCCCTACGACGTGACCGTCCAGGCCGTCTCCAAGCACCTGAAGGTGCTGGAGGACGCCGGCCTGGTCAGCCGGAGCCGGGAGGCCCAGCGCCGCCCGGTGCACCTCGAGGCCGAGGTCTTCGACCTCATGACGAAGTGGATCGAGCGCTACCGGCGCCAGGCCGAGGAGCGCTACCGCCGGCTGGACGACGTCCTGCGAACCATGCCGGACGCCCCAGCCCCGTCCCAGGAAGGAAGCCCCTCATGACCACGAGCACCCACCGCGAGACCCAGATCGCCGCCGATCCGGACGTCCCGCTCATCCGCATCACGCGGGAGTTCGACGCGCCGCGGGAGAAGGTCTTCCGCGCCCACACCGAGCCCGACCTGGTCGTCCAGTGGCTCGGCCCGCGGGGCCTCGAGATGACGATCGACCGCTACGACTGCCGGACGGGTGGTTCCTACCGCTACGTCCACAGCCAGGACGGCGAGGAGTACGCCTTCTACGGCAGCTTCCACGAGGTGCGCCCCGACGAGCTGATCGTGCAGACGTTCACGTACGAGGGCATGCCCGACGAGGTCGTCCTGGAGAGGCTGCGCCTGGAGGACCTCGGCGACGGCCGCACCCGGCTGACCACGACCTCGCTGTGCGACTCCTTCGCCGGCCGCGACGCGATGCTCGCGAGCGGCATGGAGGTCGGCGTGAACGAGGGCTACGAGAAGCTCGACGAGCTGCTCGCCCGCAGGTGACCCGCACGCGGCGGGACGGTCAGGCGCGCAGGCTGATCGTCTCGCCGCGGTGGGCGGGGCGGACCGTGCCGGGCAGCTCGCGGCGGGCCACCTCGGCGACGAAGTCCCCGAGCGGGCTCTTGAACAGCGAGTAGTCGTCGTAGTGCACCGGCACGGTGACCGGCGGCTTCAGCAGCTCCACCAGGTCCGCGCCCTGGCGGCCGTCCATCGTGACGGTCAGCCCGAGCACCTTGGTGCCGCCCAGGTGCGGGATGACGACGTCCAGCGGGCCGCAGCGCTCGAGCACCTCGCCGAGGAACGGCCGGTACAGGGTGTCGCCGCTGATGTAGCCCCGCCAGCTGACCTCCCCGTCGCGCACCAGCTCCAGCACGCTGCCCATCACCTGCGGCAGCACCCGGGCCAGGGGGCCGGGGCCGTGCACGCCCGGCACGGAGGTCACCCGAAGCTCCTCGTCGTCGCGGGCGAACGTGTGCGTCTGCCAGGGCCGCAGGTCGGCGGTGCCGGTGAAGCCCCGGTCGGCCAGGCACTTCGACGCCTCCGGCGTGGTGACGACCGGCGTCTCCTTGGGCAGCGCCTTGGTGGCGATCCGGTCCCAGTGGTCGCCGTGCATGTGCGAGAGCAGGATGCCGTCCAGCTCCGGCAGCTGGGCCGGCAGCAGGGCCGGGTCGGTGAGCCGCTTGCTGCGCAGCCCGTACCCCAGGTGCGCCCGCTGCCCGCGGTGCAGGAAGTTCGGGTCGGTGAGCAGCGTGAACCCCCCGATCCGCAGCAGCATCGTCGCGGTGCCGCCGAAGGTCATGGTCACGTCGTCCGCAGCCCGGTCCATGCGCAGGCGCTTACCCCGGGCGCCCCACCTCACCCGTGCCCGGGCGCTGGTAGACAGGGGCGGTGCCCGTTCGCCGCACGATCGACGAGTCGTTCCTCGCCCTCCCGCTGTCCGCGCTCACCGACGCCGCGCTGACCCGCGCCATCGACCTCGGGTGCTCGCACGCCGACCTGCGGGTCGAGCGCATCCGCACCCAGACGATCAGCCTGCGCGACGCCCGCCCCGAGGCCTTCACCGACGGGGAGGACCTCGGCCTGGCCGTCCGCGTGGTGCACGAGGGCACCTGGGGGTTCGCCGCCGGCGTCGTCCTCACCGCCGCCGAGGCCGTCCGCCTCGCCGAGGAGGCCATCGCGGTGGCGCGGGTGGCCGCCGCGCTGAACTCCGACCGCGTGGAACTGGCCCCGGAGCCGGTGTACCCGGACGCCGAGTACGTCTCCGCCTACGACGTCGACCCGTTCACCGTGCCGGACGCCGAGAAGACGGCGCTGCTCACCGACCTGTCGGAGCAGCTGCTGGCCGGCGACGGCGTCGAGCACGTGCAGGCCACCTGCATGCTGGTCAAGGAGCAGAAGTACTACGCCGACACCGCCGGCACCCGCACCCGCCAGCAGCGGGTGCGCATCAACCCCGACCTGACCGCGCTCACCGTGGACCGGTCCACCGGGTCCTTCGAGAGCATGCGCACCCTCGCCCCGCCGGCCGGCCGCGGGTGGGAGTACCTCACCGGCACCGGCTGGGACTGGCGCGGGGAGCTGGCGGAGATCCCCGAGCTGCTGCGCGAGAAGACCAAGGCGCCCACGGTCACGGCGGGCCGCTACGACCTCGTCGTCGACCCCTCGAACCTGTGGCTGACCATCCACGAGTCCGTCGGCCACGCCACCGAGCTGGACCGGGCGCTCGGCTACGAGGCGGCCTACGCCGGCACGTCCTTCGCCACGCCCGACCGGCTGGGCACGCTTCGGTACGGCTCCCCGCTCATGGACGTCACCGGGGACCGCACCGCACTGCACGGGCTGGCCACCGTCGGCTGGGACGACGAGGGCGTGGCCGGCCAGCAGTGGGACATCGTCCGCGACGGCGTGCTCGTCGGCTACCAGGTGGACCGGAACATGGCCCGGCTGCAGGGCATGGCGCGCTCCAACGGCTGCGCCTACGCCGACTCGCCGGGGCACGTCCCCGTGCAGCGGATGGCGAACGTGTCGCTGCAGCCGGTGCCCGACGGCCCCTCCACCGGGGAGATCATCGCCGGGGTCGAGCACGGCATCTACGTCGTCGGCGACAAGAGCTGGTCGATCGACATGCAGCGCTACAACTTCCAGTTCACCGGCCAGCGCTTCTACCGGATCGAGAACGGCCGGCTCGCCGGCCAGGTGCGCGATGTCGCCTACCAGGCGACGACGACGGACTTCTGGGGCTCGATGACGGCGGTCGGCGGCCCGCAGACCTACGTCCTGGGCGGCGCGTTCAACTGCGGCAAGGCGCAGCCCGGCCAGACGGCGGCGGTCAGCCACGGCTGCCCGACCGCCCTGTTCGAGGGCGTGGCGATCCTCAACACGGTCGAGGAGGCCGGGCGATGAGCTACCAGCGGCCCCAGGACGTCGTCGAGCAGGCGCTGGCCGCCTCGACCGCCGACGGGCAGGTCACCGTCGTCGTCGAGGGGTCCGAGGCGAACCTGCGCTGGGCCGGCAACAGCCTGACCACCAACGGGGCGATGCGGTCGCGCTCGGTCGTGGTGATCTCCTTCGTCGACGGCGGCGCCGGGATGGCGGCCGGCACCGTGAGCCGTTCGGGCGCCCCGGATGTCGCCGAGCTGGTGCGGATGAGCGAGCAGGCCGCCCGGGATGCCGGGCCGGCCGAGGACGCGATGCCGCTGATCGCCGACACCCCGCCCGGAGCCGGCGACTGGGACGCCGAGCCCGCGCAGACCTCGATCGAGGTGTTCACCGAGTTCGCCCCGGCGCTCGGCCAGGCCTTCGGCGAGGCGGGTGACCGCGGCGAGCTGCTCTTCGGCTTCGCCGAGCACTCGATGCGCACCACCTACCTGGGCAGTTCCACCGGGCTGCGGCTGCGCCACGACCAGCCGACGGGGCGGGTGGAGCTCAACGGCAAGACGCCCGACTTCGGCCGCTCGGTGTGGGCCGGCACCGGCACCCGGGACTTCACCGACGTCTCGGTGGCCGCCCTTGCCGCCGACGTGCAGCGGAAGCTGGCGTGGTCCCGGCGACGGGTCGACCTCCCGGCCGGCCGCTACGAGACGCTGCTCCCGCCGTCGGCGGTGGCCGACCTGATGATCTACCTCTACTGGACGATGGAGGCGCGGGACGCCGACGAGGGCCGCAACGTCTTCGCCCGGACCGGCGGGGGCAACCGCACCGGCGAGCGGCTGGCCGCCCTGCCGCTGACGCTGCGCAGCGACCCGTCCGCCCCCGGTCTGGAGGCGGCACCCTTCCAGGTGGTGGGCGCGTCGTCGGGTTCGGCGTCGGTGTTCGACAACGGCATGGCGGCGCCGGCGGTGGACTGGATCTCCGGCGGGGTGCTCACCAACCTGATCCGCCCGCGGGCCTGGGCGCTGAAGACCACCGCCCCGGTCACCGTCGCCGTGGACAACCTGATCCTCGAGGACCCGACCGCCACGGCCTCCCTCGAGGAGATGGTGGCCGCGACCGACAGCGGGCTGCTGCTCACCACTCTCTGGTACATCCGCGAGGTCGACCCGCAGACCCTGCTGCTCACCGGACTCACCCGCGACGGCGTCTTCCTGGTCGAGAACGGCGAGGTGACCGGTGCGGTGAACAACTACCGGTTCAACGAGTCCCCGGTCGACCTGCTCGCACGAGCGGTGCAGGCCGGCCGCACCGAGCGCACCCTGCCGCGGGAGTGGAACGACTGGTTCACCCGCACCGCGATGCCGCCCCTGCGGGTGCCGGACTTCAACATGAGCAGCGTCAGCCCCGCCAGCTGAGCCCTCCCCGGCGGGTCGGGGCCGTTCCGTCACAGTTCCGCCAAGTCGATCTCGCGCACGCTGGCGGAAACTGACGGGGACGTCGTGTGTTCATCGAACTACGCTCAGTTGCGATACCTGAGCGAGCGGATCGCTTTACCCAGACCCGGGTTCTGCCGAAACCTCTCGTAGCTCGATGACCGAGTACCGCACGCGAGCCCCGCTCCCACGGGGCTGTCGAGGGGAGGACTCCGTGACCAGGAGTCGCAAGCCGTCCGTCTTCCAGGTGGGCAAGGTCCGCGACGACGGGTACACCGTCGTCATCTCCGGCTGGGGGCTGGGCCTCTGCGCCGCCGCCTGCGCCTGCCACCGTCACCCGTCGGCCGGCCACCTCGCCATCGCCGAGGACCAGGCCGGTGGCTCCATCGGTCTGGTCAGCTTCCGCGAGGGCGGCTGCGACTGCTGCGAGCCGTGGACCTCCGAGGAGCTCTCGGCGATCCTGCGCGACTTCCAGGCCCTGGCCGGCCTCCAGGTGCAGGAGCCCCTCGCCGGCTGAGCGAAGACCCCGGGTTCGGAGGCGGCCCCGCGGGTAGATGCGGTCCCGTGATGGGACGCGCTGCCCTGCGGGGCGCACTCGCCGGCCTGGCCGGCGTCGCCGTGATGACCCTGGGCGAGAAGGCCGAGCAGGCCCTCACCGGCCGCCCGGACAGCTACGTGCCGGCGCGCACGCTCACGGCGGTGAGCACCGGCCGGCGCCTGCCCGGCTCGGCCCGGCCGCCGGTCCGCAACCACCTCATGCACTGGGGCACCGGCGCGGCCGTCGGGGCGCTGCGCGGCATCTGGGCCGCCAGCGGGCTGCGCGGTCCGCGCGCGTCGGCCTGGCACACCTCCGTCCGGCTGGCCACCGACCAGACGCTGGAGAACGCCAGCGGCGTCGGTTCCCCGCCCTGGACCTGGTCCCGTCGCGACCAGGTCGTCGACGTCGCCCACAAGGCCGTCTACTCCTTCGTGACCGGCGCCGTCGCCGACCGTCTCGTCCCGCTCGCGCCCGACCGGCTGCCGGACGGCACCGCGGCGGGCCCGCGCCGTCGCTGAGACCTCACCCTCGTGGCGGTGGGCCCCTCCTGGGGCGCGTGTGACTCAGGAGGTGAACCCGGGGCCGGTCACCCGCGCGCCCCCCGCTACTCGTCGACAACAGCTCCCTACGGTCCGTTCTGACGCGCATGGTTGCGGCCCTTCCCCGGGCCCGGCGCAGGTGATCGGAGGCCAGGGTGCACACGCAGCACACGACCACCCGTCGCCGCTCGCGTGTCGTCCTCGCGGTCGGCGCCGTGCTGGTGGCGGCAGCGACGGGCGTTCTCACCCCCACGGCGGCCTCGGCCGCGCCGGGCTCCGCGGCCGAGGCCGCCGAGCTGGTGCGCAAGACCGCCCAGGAGCTCACCGTCATCGACGAGCAGGTGCACGAGGCCCGGATGACCGTCGCCGAGCAGCAGCGGATCGCCGAGGAGGCCGCCGCCCACGCGGCCACGGCCCAGGCCGCCGTCGCCGCGTTCGAGCCGCAGATGCGGGCCATCGCGCACACCGGCTACACCGGCAAGACGCGGTCGCGGGTGGCCGCGTTCCTCACCAGCGGCTCGGCTGACGAGCTCGTCCAGCAGATGACGACGCTGGACCTGATCGCCGACCACACCAACGGCGTCATCGCCCAGGTGGCCGCCGCCCAGGCCGCAGCGGAGCAGGCCCAGGCCACCGCCGACCAGGCCGCGGCGGCGGCGAAGGCCGGGCTCGAGCAGGTCACCGCCCAGCAGGCCGAGCTCGAGAAGCAGATCGCCGACCACCGCGCCGACTACGCCCGGCTCTCGGCCGCCGAGCAGGCCCGGGTCGCGACCGCGCTGGCCGGGCCGGCCCTCGCCACGCCGTCGGCCGGCAGCCTTCCCGACGCTCCCAGCGGTGCCGCGGCGGCGGCCGTGCAGGCCGCACTCGGCCAGGTGGGCGACCCCTACGTCTGGGGCGCCTCGGGCCCCGACGGCTTCGACTGCTCCGGCCTGACGTCCTACGCCTACGCCGCCGCCGGCATCTCCCTCCCGCACAGCAGCCGGGCGCAGTCCCAGCTCGGCCGCGAGGTGCCGCGGTCGGAGCTCCAGCCCGGCGACCTCGTCTACTTCTACTCGCCGGTCAGCCACGTGGGCCTCTACATCGGCAACGGGATGATGGTGCACGCCCGCACCTTCGGCCGGCCGGTCGCCGTCACCAGCGTCGACCAGAACGGGTACCGGGGCGCCCGCCGCCTCGTCGGCTGACGGCCCCGGCCCGGCGCGCGGCGCCGCCGCGACGTACGTTGCCCCTGCACGGCGACGGACGGCGAGGAGGCCGGAGATGAGCGGCGAGGTACCGGCCACGGTGCTGGGCATCTACGACGAGGTGCTGCGGCGCAACCCTGGCGAGACGGAGTTCCACCAGGCCGTCCGCGAGGTCCTGGAGTCGCTCGCCGTGGTGCTCGACCGGCACAGCGAGTACACCGAGATGAAGACCGTGGAGCGGATCTGCGAGCCGGAGCGGCAGATCATCTTCCGCGTCCCGTGGCAGGACGACCGCGGCGAGGTGTGGATCAACCGCGGCTTCCGCGTGGAGTTCAACTCCGCGCTCGGCCCCTACAAGGGTGGGCTGCGGTTCCACCCCTCGGTGAACCTGGGCATCGTCAAGTTCCTGGGCTTCGAGCAGATCTTCAAGAACGCCTTGACCGGCATGCCCATCGGCGGCGGCAAGGGCGGCTCCGACTTCGACCCCAAGGGCCGGTCGGACGCCGAGATCATGCGGTTCTGCCAGTCGTTCATGACCGAGCTGTACCGGCACCTCGGCGAGTACACCGACGTCCCCGCCGGTGACATCGGCGTGGGCGCGCGGGAGATCGGCTACCTCTTCGGCCAGTACAAGCGGATCACCAACCGCTACGAGTCCGGTGTGCTCACCGGCAAGGGGCTCGGCTGGGGTGGCGCGCTGGTCCGCACCGAGGCCACCGGGTACGGCGCCGCCTTCTTCGCCGACGCGATGATGCGGGCGCGCGGGGAGTCCTTCGACGGCCGGCGGGTCGTCGTCAGCGGTTCGGGCAACGTGGCGGTCTACGGCATCGAGAAGGTGCACCAGCTGGGCGGCACCGTCGTGGCCTGCTCCGACTCCGGCGGCTACGTCGTGGACGACGCCGGCATCGACCTGGACCTGCTCAAGCAGGTGAAGGTGGTCGAGCGCGGGCGGGTGGCCGACTACGCGGAGCGCCGGTCCTCGGCGGCGTTCGTGCCCGGCGGCAGCATCTGGGACGTGCCGTGCGACGTCGCCGTCCCCAGCGCCACCCAGAACGAGCTGGACGGCGACGCCGCCGCCGTCCTCGCGCGCAACGGCTGCCGGTACGTGGTGGAGGGCGCCAACATGCCCGCCACCCCGTCGGCGGTGAAGGTGTTCCGGGAGGCGGGCGTCGGCTTCGCCCCCGGGAAGGCGGCCAACGCCGGCGGAGTCGCGACCTCCGCGCTGGAGATGCAGCAGAACGCCTCGCGCGACCGCTGGACCTTCGAGCACAGCGAGGCGCGGCTCGAGGAGATCATGCGGGACATCCACGCCCGCTGCCACGAGACCGCCGAGGAGTACGGCTCACCGGGTGACCTGGTGCTCGGTGCCAACGTGGCCGGGTTCCTCCAGGTGGCCGAGGCGGTGCACGCGCACGGCCTGATCTAGAGCTCGGCGCGCAGCAGCTCCGCGGCGAGGGCGAGCGAGCGCATCTTGCCGGCCGCGGACTCCCGGGGCAGGTACTTCAGCCCGCAGTCGCTGGTGAGCACCAGGCGGGCGACGTCCACGTCGTCCAGCGCGCGGCGCACCCGGTCGGCCACGACCTCGGGGGTCTCGACCTCCGGCGTGGACAGGTCGAGGACCCCCAGGGCGATGCCCTTGCCGCGCAGCGGCCGCAGCGTGGCCGGGTCGAGGTGCGACTGCGCCGTCTCGACGGCGACGGTGTCGACGGGGGTGTCGGCGAGCTCGGGGAGGAACGAGTAGCCGGTGGGGCGCTCGGAGACCATCGCCGCGTAGCCGAAGCACAGGTGCAGGTGCACCGGACCCGGCGCGCCCTCCACCGCGCGGGTCACCGCCTCGGCCCCGTACTCGCGCGCGACCTCGGGGCGGGCCTGCAGCCACGGCTCGTCGATCTGCACGATGTCGGCCCCGGCGGCGAAGAGATCGGCGATCTCCGCGCGGACGACGTCGGCGTAGGCCAGGGCCAGTGCGCGGCCGTCGCCGTAGTGGTCGTCCTGCGCCTGCTGCGCCATGGTGAAGGGGCCGGGGACGGTGATCTTGACGGTCCGCTCGGTGTGCGCCCGCAGGAAGCGCACGTCGTCGGCCTGGATCGGGGCGGGCCGGGTGATCGCGGCCCGCACCCGCGGCACCGGGATCGGCTTCCCGGACCGGTTGAGCACGGTGCCGGGGTCGTCGACGTCGACGCCGGTCAGCGCGGTCGCGAAGTGGTTGGAGTACGACTCCCGCCGGATCTCGCCGTCGGTGACGATGTCCAGCCCGGCCTCCTCCTGCGAGCGGATCGCCAGCCGGGTCGCGTCGTCCTGCGCCTCGGCCAGCAGGTCCGGCGCCACCCGCCACAGCTCCCGTGCGCGCACCCGGGGCGGGAACTGGTGGGCCAGCCGGTCGCGGTCGATGAGCCAGCCGGGCTGGGGCAGGCTCCCCACGATCGACGTGGGCAACGGGGGTAGGTGCGCGGGCATGCCGGGAAGTCTGCCGGGAGTGCGACCGGTGCGCGCCGCCCGGGGCTGTGCTGAGGTGGGCGGGTGGACGACGCATTCATCGGAGCCCTGGAGTTCGGCGAGCCGCGGATCGACGAGGCCGCGTTCGTGGCGCCGACGGCGGTGGTGGTGGGCGCGGTGACGATGGGGCCGCGGTCGAGCATCTGGTACGGCGCCGTCGCCCGGGCCGACGCCGAGGTCATCGAGATCGGCGCCGACTCGAACATCCAGGACGGCTGCGCACTGCACTCCGACCCGGGCTTCCCGCTGGTCGTGGGGGAGCGCGTCTCGGTGGGGCACCGGGTGGTGCTGCACGGCTGCCGCATCGACGACGAGGTGCTCGTGGGCATGGGCAGCGTGATCATGAACGGCGCGCACATCGGCTCCGGGTCGATCGTCGCCGCCGGCGCCGTCGTCACCCAGGGCAAGGTCTTCCCGCCGCGTTCGCTCATCGCCGGCGTCCCCGCGAAGGTGCTGCGCGAGGCCACCGACGACGACCAGCTGCACATCCAGGGCAACGCGATCAGCTACACCGACCGGCTGGACGCGGCGCGCAGGGTGCGCCGACTGGAGCGCTGAGCCGGCCGGCTACGCCGGTGCGGGGACCAGCGAGTAGAACGCTCCGCCGTCGGCGGTCCGGTCCTGCTCCGCCACCGTGAAGACGGCCTCCTCGCGCGGCATGGTCAGCGGCACCGGACTCCGGGCACCGCAGGGGTCGCCGGCAGCCCGGGGCAGCCTCGCCCACGTCGCCACGCCGTCGTCCCGGCTGAACACGAACAGCACCTGGGTCTCCGACAGATCAGTGCCCGGGAAGCCGGACCAGGAGAAGCCGAGCCGCTCGGTCACATCGCTCTCGTCCTCGTACGGGCAGACGAAGGTGAGGCGTTCCCAGTCGCCGCTCACCACCTCGCGGAGATCGACCGTCGTGCCCGACTCCGCCCCCTCCGCCAGCGCGCGGATGAGCGCGTGGGCCACCGCTTCGTCATTCTCGCCGCACCCGGCGAGCGCGGCGGCGCACAGCGTCAAGAGAACGGCCGTGCGGCGGCCGCGGGACGAGGCGTGGTGTCGGGGCACGGCCGTCAGCCCTCGGCCAGCCACGCGCGCAGGCCGGCGAGCAGACGGTCGACGTCGTCGGCGTCGCTGTAGGGGGCCAGCCCGGCCCGCAGGCCGCCGGTGTCGCCGAGCCCGAGCCAGCGGCTGGCCTCGATCGCGTAGAAGTGCCCGGCCGGCGCGTTGACGCCCCGACCGGCGAGGAACCGGTAGGCGTCGGCGGGATCGCGGTCGGCGAAGGTCAGCAGCAGCGTCGGAGTGCGGTGCGCCGCCCGCGACCACAGCCGGACGCCCGGCAGCTCCGCCAGCCCGGCCTCCAGGCGCTCCCGCAGCCGGTCCTCGTGCTCCTCGATCGCGAGCATCGCCGCGGCCAGCCGCTCCCGGCGCCGCCCGGAGCCCCCGAGGCCGGCCAGGAAGTCCACCGCCGCCGTCGTCCCGGCCAGCAGCTCGTAGGGCAGCGTGCCGAGCTCGAAGCGCTCGGGCACCGCGTCCGTCGACGGCAGCAGCTTGGCCGGGCGCAGGGTGGCCAGGAACGCGGGATCGGCGGCGAGCACGCCGCAGTGCGGGCCGAGGAACTTGTACGGCGAGCAGAGGAAGACGTCGGCGCCCAGCGCCCGGACGTCGACCGGCGCGTGCGCGGTCAGGTGCACGCCGTCGACGACGAGCAGCGCGCCGGCCGCGTGCACCCGCCCGGCGATCGCGGCCAGGGGCGGTCGGGTGCCGATCAGGTTCGACGCCCCGGTCACCGCCACCACGCGGGTGCGGTCGGTCAGCACCGCCGCGACGTCGTCGGCGGTCAGCTCCCCGGTGGCCGGGTCGAAGGCGGCCCACCGCACCGTCGCGCCCGCGCCCTCGGCGGCCCGCACCCAGGGCCGGATGTTCGCGTCGTGGTCGAGCCGGGTCACCACCACCTCGTCGCCGGGGCCCCAGCCCGCGGCGAGGGTGCGGGCCAGGTCGAAGGTGAGTGCGGTGGCGCTGCGCCCGAACACGACGCCGGTGGGGTCGGCGCCCAGCAGGTCCGCCATCGCCAACCGTGCGGCCAGCACCGTCTCGTCGGCGAACCGCACTGCGGCGGTGACGGCGCCGCGGTTGCTGATCGGCGCAGTCAGCGTCGCCGCGACCGCGCGGCCCACCTGCTCGGGCACCTGGGTGCCGCCGGGGCCGTCGAAGTGCGCGGTGCCGCTCGCCAGCGACGGGAAGGAGGCGCGGAGCGCGGCGACGTCGAGGCTCACGGCCCGACGCTAGCCGCGGCCGGCCAGTGCGGCGATGGCGGCCCGGATCTCCGGGACGTCCAGGGCCAGCGTCGCGTCGCCCACCGGCAGCTCCACCCGCACGACGGCGGGGTCGCCGGTGGGCATCGCCTGCGGCCAGGTCCACAGCCCGTCGACGGCCAGCGCTCGGGCCGCGGCGGTGAAGGCCTCCGGCGTCGTGCGCAGCAGCAGGTGCAGCATCGGCGTCTCCGGCGGATCGGGGACGACGGTGACACCCGGCAGGTCGCGGACGGCGTCGGCCACCTCGCGGGCGCGCGCCAGGTAGGCGGGCATCAGCGGCAGCCGCCGGCGCAGGCAGGCCAGCGCCGACGCCGCGCCCGGCCACATCCCGAACAGGGTGCCGCCCAGCCGCCGGCGCCACTCCCGGACCTCCGCGACGACGTCGGCCGGGCCGGCCAGGCAGCAGCCGGCCAGCGCGCCGATGCCCTTGTAGAAGCTGACGTAGACGGTGTCGAACAACCCGGCGATCTCGGCCGGCGTGCGGTCGTAGCCGGCCGAGGCCTCCCACAGCCGGGCGCCGTCCAGGTGCGCCGCGGCGCCGCGCTCCCAGGCCCAGGCCACCTGCGCGGCCAGGTCGTCCCACGGCGGCAGCCGCCCGCCCAGATCGCGCTGGGGCAGCTCCACCAGCAGCGCGGCAGGCAACTCGGCGACCGCGTCCAGATCGGTGCGCAACAGCGGCCCGTACCGGTTCCCCGCCGGGCGCAGCACCATGCCGTGCAGCCGCTCGAACGCCTGCTCCTCGTGCCGGATCAGGTGGCTCTCGGGGTGGCAGACGACGGTGCGCCGGCCGCGACGGTCCGCGTGCACGCGCAGCGCCGCCTGCTGCGCCATGACCCCGCTGGGCAGGTACGCCGCCGCCGGCAGGCCGAGCAGCCCGGCGACCTCGGCCTCCAGCTCGGCCACCACCCCGCCCTCGCCGTACCGGTCCGGGGCGGTGCCGGGCGGGACCGTGGCCAGCAGGTCGGCCGGCCGCCACTCGCCGTGCCCGGTCAGCGCGCGGGTGCAGGCCTCGCGCAGCGCGAGGAGGTCGTCGTCCACCCGGGAAGTCTCGCCCGCCGGGTGGTCAGTGGAAGCGGCGCCCCTCGGCGAGCATCTGCACGGCGGCGGCGATCCGCTTGGCCCGGCCCGCCGGCGTGACGGCGGTGTGCACCCGCCACAGGACGGCGTAGCGGTTCTGGCCGTCGAGGGCGTCGAAGGCGGCCCGCGCGCCGGGCTGCGCGTCCAGGGCCGCGGCGAGGTCGTCGGGCACGGTGATGGTGGCCGCGCCCGGATAGGCGCGTGCCCACCGGCCGTCGGCCTGCGCGGCCGCCACGGCGGCCAGGCCCGCCGGGCGCATCCGGCCCTCGGCGGTCAGCCGCTCCACGGTGGCGACGTTCTTCTGCGACCACACGCTGCGCGCGCGGCGCGGGGTCAGCCGCAGCAGGTGGTAGGAGTCGTCCAGCCGCTGGCCGCGCCCGTCGATCCAGCCGAAGCACAGGGCCGACTCGACGACCTGCGCCGCGGTGACGGAGGGGATGCCCGAGCCCTTGCGGGCGATCTGCACGTAGAGCCCCGGGGCGGTGGCGTGGTGGGCCTCCAGCCAGGCCTCCAGGGCGGGCTGGTCGGCGAACGGCAGCATCGGCAGATCCGTCGGCGCGGGCACGGCCCCATCCTGGACCCGCGGTACGACGGGTTCCGGAGATGTCAGCCCGTCAGCAGCTCGCGCAGGAGCGCGTCCACCGCGGGGGCCTCGACGAGGAAGCCGTCGTGGCCGTACGGGGAGGAGATCAGCCGCAGCGGGACGCCGAGCGCGTCGGCCACCCGCTGCTGCTGCTCCGGGGGGTACAGCCGGTCGCTGTCCACGCCGGCGACGAGCGCGCGGGCGGTCACCCGGGCCAGCGCCGCCTCGACGCCGCCGCGGCCCCGGCCGACGTCCCAGCTGTTCATCGCCTCGGTGAGGAGCACGTAGCTGCCGGCGTCGAACCGGCCGGTCAGCTTCGCCCCGTGGTGCTGCAGGTAGGAGGCGACCGCGTAGCGGCCGTCCTCCTGCACCCGGGTGCCGAAGCGCGCCTCCAGCTCCGCCGCGCTGCGGTAGGTGAGGTGGGCGATCCGCCGGGCGACGCCCAGGCCGTCCGCCGGCGGGTCGGCGAGCGGGTAGTCCCCGCCCCGCCAGCGGGGGTCGGCCCGCACGGCCGCCTGCTGTGTGGTCTGGGTGCCGATCTGGTCGGCCGAGGCGACGGCGGTCGAGGCGAGGAAGAAGAGCGCGGCCACCCGGCCGGGGAACGCGACCGCCCACTCCAGCGCCCGCATGCCGCCCATCGAGCCGCCGGCGACGCACGCCCAGCGCCGCACGCCGAGCGCGTCGGCCAGCGCCGCCTCGGCGCGCACCTGGTCGCCGACGGTCACCCCGGGGAAGCGTGCCCCCCACGGGGCGCCGTCGGGGGCGGCCGACGACGGCCCCGTCGTCCCCTGGCAGCCTCCGAGCACGTTGGCGCAGACGACGAAGAACCGGTCGGTGTCCAGGGCGGCACCCGGGCCGACGACGCCGCCCCACCAGCCGGGCGTCGGGTGGCCGGACCCGGCCGGCCCGACGACGTGGCTGTCACCGGTGAGCGCGTGCTCGATCAGCACCGCGTTCCCGCCGTCGGGCGCGAGCGTGCCCCAGCACTCGTAGGCGATGCGCACGCCGGGCAGGCTCCCGCCGCGCTCCAGCTCGAACGGGCCGGGCAGGTCGAGGAACCGGCGGTCGCCCGCCGGGTCGCCCTCGACCCACCCGCCCACCGTCAGGCCGACTTGGCGGCGCGGAACCCGGCCTCCAGGTCGGCGAGGATGTCCTCGATGCCCTCCAGGCCGACGGCGAGGCGCACCAGACCCGGCGTGACCCCGGTGGTCAGCTGCTCCTCGGGGGTGAGCTGGGAGTGCGTCGTGGAGGCGGGGTGGATGACCAGGCTGCGCACGTCGCCGATGTTGGCGACGTGGCTGTGCAGCTCCAGCGCCTCCACGAACCGCTTGCCGGCCTCGACGCCGCCGTGCAGCTCGAAGGTGAGGACGGCGCCGGCGCCCTTCGGCGCGTACTTCTGCTGCGCGGCGTGCCACGGCGAGGAGGGCAGCCCCGGGTAGTTCACCCGCTCGACGGCGTCGTGGGCCTCGAGGAACTCGGCCACCCGCTGCGCGTTGGCGACGTGCCGCTCCATGCGCAGCGACAGCGTCTCGATGCCCTGCACCACGAGGAAGGCGTTGAACGGGGAGACCGCGGGCCCCAGGTCGCGCAGCAGCTGCACCCGGGCCTTGAGCGCGAACGCCGGCGCGCCGAGGTCGGCGTAGACGACCCCGTGGTACGTCGGGTCGGCGGTGGTGAACATCGGGTGCCGGCCGCCGGTCCAGTCGAACGTGCCGCCGTCGACGATGAGCCCGGCGATGACGGTCCCGTGGCCGCCGAGGTACTTGGTGGCCGAGTGGACGACGACGTCGGCGCCGAACTCCAGCGGGCGGATCAGGTACGGCGTCGCGATGGTGTTGTCGACGATCAGCGGGACGCCGTTGCGGTGGGCGACACCGGCGACGGTCTCGATGTCGAGGATGTCGCCCTTCGGGTTGCCGATCGACTCGGCGAAGAACGCCCGGGTGTTCTCCTGGACGAGGGACTGCCAGTTCTTCGGGTCGTCGGGGTCCTCGACGAAGGAGACGGTGATGCCCATCTTCGGCAGCGAGTGGTGCAGCAGGTTGTAGGTGCCGCCGTAGAGCGAGGCGGACGCCACGATGTGGTCGCCGGCCTCGGCGAGGTTGAGGATCGCCAGGGTCTCCGCGGCCTGCCCGGAGGCGACGGCGAGCGCGGCGACGCCGCCCTCCAGCGACGCGACGCGCTGCTCCAGCGCGTCCTGCGTCGGGTTCATGATCCGCGTGTAGATGTTGCCCATCTCGGCCAGCGCGAACAGGTCCGCGGCGTGCTGGGTGTCGCGGAACTGGTAGGCCGTCGTCGCGTAGATGGGCAGTGCCCGGGCACCGGTGGCCGGGTCCGGGCTCGTGCCGGCGTGGATCTGCCGGGTCTCGAAGCTCCAGCTCTGCGGGTCGGTCATGCGCCGTCTCCTCTCGCTCGCGGAGACCCGCGGCGCACGGGAGCTCCGTCCTTGCCGGGGGGCGGGCGCCTCCCGGCCGGCTCTTCCCCTGGAGCACCTCAGACGGAGTAGAGGTTGCCGGGCAGCCAGCCAGGTGCTTCGCGCTGCCTCTCAGGAGCCGAGGTGATCCTAGGACGCGCCGCAGGGGAGTGCGCGCCGCCCCCGTGGCGGGACGGATGTCCCACGTGAAACACCGGCCCCGTCGGTCACCCGGTCGGGGAGGCGGGGTCCGTCTCGTCGCCGGTGCCCCCCGTGTCGCCGGTCGGCTCCGGTCCGGTGGTCTCCGGAGCCGTCGTGGTCGGCTCGGTGGTCGGGGACGGCGAGTCGGTCGTCGGGGTGCTGGGCCGGGACGTCGTCGTCGGGGCCGGCTCCGTCTCCTCGGTGGTCGTCGGCTCCGTCTCCTCGGTGGTGACCGGCTCGGTCTCCTCGGCCTGCTCGGTGACCTGGCCCCGGGTGTCCGGCTCGCCGGGGGCCGGCGGCTTGACGTTGAGGTACAGCGCGAAGACGGAGACGAACAGCACGGCGAGCACGACCGTGGAGGTGCGCGCCCGGCCCAGGTGCTTGGGCACGGCCGACCACCAGCGGTGGCGCGGCGCCGCGGTCGTGCCGGTGGGCGCCCCGGCATCGGCGGCCGCGGCGGCGGGCGCCGTGCTGACGACGGGTTCGTCGGAGGCCCGGGCGGTGGCGTCGGTCGGGTCGCGGCGCTCGTCGGGGGCGGTCACGAAACCTCCTCCTGGACGGCGGTCGCGCCGTCCCGCGCCGCGACCGAGGTGGTGGGCTGCGGCACCTGCATGCCCTGGCTGCGGAAGGCCTGGACGATGCGCGCCCGCAGGTCGCGGCCGACCTCGAACTGCTTGCCGGGGAGCGTGCGGGCGACCACCCGTACGTTCACCTCGTCCAGGCCGAGGGTCTCCACCCCCATGACCGTGGGCGGGTCGAGCAGCAGCGGCCGCATCGCCGGGTCCCGGAACGCCTCCCGGCCCACCTCCCGCAGGATCTCGTTGGCCCGGTTCACGTCCACCGTGGTCGGCACCGGCACGTCGACGACGGCGCGCGCCCAGTCGCGGGACAGGTTCACGACCTTGACGATCTGGCCGTTGGGCACGGTCACGACCTCGCCGTTGGGCGAGCGCACCCGCGTGACGCGCAGGGTGACGTCCTCGACGGTGCCGTTCGCCGGGTCGCCACCGCCCACGACCTGGATGGAGACGACGTCGCCGAACCCGTACTGGCGCTCGGTGATGATGAAGAAGCCGGCCAGCACGTCACCGACGATGCGCTGGGCGCCGAAGCCCAGGCCCACGCCGAGCACCGTGGCAGGCGCGACCAGGCCGGTCACCGGGATGCCGAGCCGGTCGAGGATGAAGAAGACCGAGATCGAGTAGATGAGCACGACCGCCGCCCAGGTGAGCACCTGGGTCAGCGAGTGGCGGTGCTTGGCCGCCTCCGACCGGACCAGCGCGTCCCCGCCGGTGGAGTTCCGGTCGATCCGGTCGGTGATCTTGTCGCCCACCCAGCCGACGAAGCGGGCGAGCAGGACCGAGCCGAGGACGATCAGCACCACTTCGAGACCCCGCCCGGACAGCCAGTCCAGCACGTCTCTCAGCGCGTCCACGGGGCGGCACTCCGATCATCGGGGGAAGCGGCCTCTCCACCTTGCGCACCGCCGCCCGGCGATGCCAGCCCGACCCGCCGCCCAGTGCCGGTGGTGACGGAGAGATCGCTCACGGCGTCTCCCGCGGCTCGACGAACAGCGACTGCGTGGACCGCCCGATCGGGCCGTCGACGTCGAAGAGGACCGCGAAGCACTGCGCCGCCCCGGTGCCGCCGTGCAGGGTCTCGGCGGCCATCCCCAGCCACTCCCCGCGCGGGGGTCGGTGCAGCGCCACGGAGAGGTCGACGTTGGCGAACGTGGCCCGCGTCCAGTCGAGGCTGGCGGAGATGCCGCTCGCGGCGTCGGTCATGACCAGCAGGTGCTGCAGCGGCGTCATCGGCTCTCTGGCGACCAACTCGCACTCGGGGCGGGTCCAGGCCGTGGCCGGCCCCGGGCCGTTGAAGGTCCCCGCGGCGAACCGCCACTCCAGCGCCCGGTGGTAGGCGATCTCGGTGGTGAAGAACCCCGCCCGCTCGGGGCGGCTCTCCTCGGGTCCGGACGGCGCCGGGTGCGGCTGCCCGGTCGCCGGGGCGGCGTCGTCGCGGGAACGCATCCGCCAGGCCGACAACCGCATGAGCGGGCGGTCGTCGCCGGTGTCGAGGACCGCCTCCACCAGCTCGATCCGCCGGCCGGGGCGGATCACCGAGGTGCGCACCCGCACCGGGCCGACCGGGACCGGCGCCAGGATGTCGTAGGCCAGCCGCACGGTCTGCCCGCCGACGATCCCGCCGGCCCGCTCGACGGCGCGCAGGAGCAGGGCGGCGGGCGGCCCCGCGTGCTGGTGGGCGGCGTCCCAGGGGCCGATGGTCAGGGCCGTGGCGGTGAATCCGTCGCCGTCGGGCAGGTAGAGGGCCTCGGGCACGTCCATGGACGGAAGTCTGTCGCCGTCGGTCGCCGCTCTGGGCGCCGGGCCTCCCGCGGCGCCTCCGGTGCGTGCTGCCGCGGTGCCGCGCCGTCACAGCACGCCTGCCGGGCGTGGCTCTTCGGCCGATCCGGTATCGCAATCCGTTGTACCGCCGGACCGCCGTCCGTACGGTCCGCACGACGGGGGCAGCGACCGTCGGCACGAGGGGGAACACGGATGGTGCGGGCGCACGAGTGGGACATCAGCCGGCGGCTGTCCAGGCCACCCGGGGGGCGCCGACCGTGGTGGGTGTCGCACCCCGCTCCGGAGCCGGCCAGGCTCCGCCTGCAGTGGGAGGCGGCCGGCGGCCACGCCCTCGTCGTGGTGGACGGGGACATCGACCTGGTGACCGCGCCCCAACTGGAGGCGTTCGTCGCCGAGCGCCCGCTCGCCGGCTGCACGGTCCTCGAGCTCGACCTCGGCGGCGTCCCCTCGATGGGCTCGGGGGGGCTCTCGGTGCTCATCGGCGTCCGCCGGTGGTGCCTCCAGCGCGGCATCGACCTGCTGCTGCGCAACGCCCAGCCCTCGGTGTGGCGGGTGTTCGAGGCGACGGGGCTGGACGCCGTCTTCACCGCCTCCGGTCGCGAGTCGCACCCGCCGGCGCACCAGCTCGCCCTCTTCTGAGCCGGTAGGTGTCTCGGCCGCGGTAGCCCGCTACCGTGCGCGCGTGCCCCGTACCGTCCGCCCCGGCCTCGGGTACGCGCTGACCCTCGCGGCGGCGGCGTTCTTCGCGGTCAACGGCACCGTCTCCACGCTCGCCCTCCAGGCCGGTCTCTCCGCGCCGCGGTTGACCGCGTTGCGGTGCACCGGCGCAGCCGTGGCCCTGCTCGCGGTCCTGCTGGTGGTGGCCCCGGGCCGGCTGCGGGTCGCCCGCCGGGAGCTTCCGCTGCTGGCGGTCCTCGGCGTCGTCGGGATCGCCATGACGCAGTACCTCTTCTACGTGGCCATCGGTCGCCTGCCCGTGGGCATCGCGCTCGTCTTCGAGTTCACCGGGACCGTGCTCATCGCCGTCTACGTGTGGCTCGTCCGCCGCGAGAAGGTGCGCCGCCGGGTGTGGGCGGCCCTGGTGCTGTCGTTGTCCGGGCTGGCCCTGGTGACCGAGATCTGGACCGGAGGCGGTTCGCTCGACGTGCTCGGCGTCGCAGCGGGCCTCGGCGCCGCCGTGGCTCTGGCGACCTACTACCTCATCGGCGAACGGGGCACCGTGTCGCGGGACCCCGTCACCCTCACCTGCTGGGCCTTCGTCGCCGCCGCCGTCTTCTGGGCGGTGGCCGCGCCGTGGTGGCAGTTCGATGCCGCGGTGCTCGGCCGCGACGTGCCCGTCTCGATCGGCTCCCTCGAGCTCCCGCTGTGGGTCCTGGTGGCCTGGATCGCGGTGATGGGCGCGGTCGTGCCGTTCGGGCTGTCGATCGCCGCCCTGCGCCACCTGCCGCCGACCGCGGCGGGGCTGGTGGCCACGGCGGAGCCGGTGTTCGCCTCCGTCGTCGCCTGGCTGTGGGTCGAGCAGGTCCTCACCGCCTGGCAGGTCGTGGGTGGCGCCGTCGTCCTCACGGGGATCGCGCTGGCGCAGACGGCGCGCACCGCGGTCCCGCCGACCGCGCCGCCCCTGCCGGAGAGCCCGGCCCCGCTGTCGAGGTGACCCGGAACCGCCGGAACCGCCGAGATCACGTGATCTCGGCGGTT
>NZ_JBJHAJ010000010.1:0-139119 GCF_054051015.1 Blastococcus sp. SYSU DS0616 | reverse complement strand
CCCCCCCCCCCCCCCCCCCCCCCCCCCCCCCCCCCCCCCCCCCCCCCCCCCCCCCCCCCCCCCCCCCCCCCCCCCCCCCGGGCCCGCGCCCCCCCCCCCCCCCCCCCCCCCCCCCCGTCAGGGTGTTACTTGAGGATCTTGGTGACGCGGCCGGCGCCCACGGTGCGGCCACCCTCGCGGATGGCGAACCGCAGACCCTCCTCCATGGCGATGGGCTGGATCAGCTCCACCGTCATCTCGGTGTTGTCGCCGGGCATGACCATCTCGGTCCCGGCGGGCAGGGTCACGACGCCGGTCACGTCCGTCGTCCGGAAGTAGAACTGGGGACGGTAGTTGTTGAAGAACGGCGTGTGACGGCCACCCTCGTCCTTCGAGAGGATGTAGACCGAGCCCTCGAAGTTGGTGTGCGGGGTGATCGAGCCGGGCTTCACGACGACCTGGCCGCGCTCGACGTCCTCGCGCTTGATGCCACGGAGGAGCAGACCCACGTTGTCGCCGGCCTGACCCTGGTCGAGCAGCTTGCGGAACATCTCGACGCCGGTGACGGTCGTCTTCGTCGAACCCTCGCGGATACCGACGATCTCGATCTCCTCGGAGACCTTGACGATGCCACGCTCGACGCGACCGGTGACGACGGTGCCACGACCGGTGATCGTGAAGACGTCCTCGACGGGCATGAGGAACGGCTTGTCGATCTCGCGCTCCGGCTCGGGGATCGCCGAGTCGACGGCGTCCATGAGCTCCATGAGCTTGTTGCCCCACTCGGCGTCGCCCTCGAGGGCCTTCAGCGCGGAGACGCGGACCACGGGGACGTCGTCGCCCGGGAACTCGTACTCGCTGAGCAGCTCGCGGACCTCGAGCTCGACGAGCTCGAGGATCTCCTCGTCGTCGACCATGTCGGCCTTGTTGAGCGCCACGACGATGTAGGGGACGCCGACCTGGCGGGCCAGGAGGACGTGCTCCTTGGTCTGCGGCATCGGGCCGTCGGTGGCGGCCACGACCAGGATCGCGCCGTCCATCTGCGCGGCACCGGTGATCATGTTCTTGATGTAGTCGGCGTGCCCGGGGCAGTCGACGTGCGCGTAGTGCCGGTTCTCCGTCTGGTACTCGACGTGCGCGATCGAGATCGTGATGCCGCGAGCCTTCTCCTCGGGCGCCTTGTCGATCATGTCGAAGGCGGAGGCCTCGTTGAGGTCCGGGTACTTGTCGTGCAGGACCTTGGTGATCGCCGCGGTCAGCGTCGTCTTCCCGTGATCGATGTGCCCGATGGTGCCGATGTTGACGTGCGGCTTGGTCCGCTCGAACTTGGCCTTGGCCACTGGGTTCCTCTCCTCGTGGTTACGCAGGTGGTGCGTGCTCTGGGGTGGGGGCTGTGCTCGGGAGCTCGCGGGCGGTCGCCCGCATCCCGGTTACTCGCCGGTCGCCTTGGCGATGATCTCCTTGGCGACGTTGGCCGGGACCTCGGCGTACGAGTCGAACACCATCGAGTAGCTCGCCCGTCCCTGGGTGCGGCTGCGCAGGTCGCCCACGTAGCCGAACATCTCCGACAGCGGGACCAGTGCCCGGACGACGCGGGCGCCGGAGCGCTCCTCCATCGCCTGGATGAGCCCGCGGCGGGAGTTGAGGTCGCCGATCACGTCGCCCATGTTCTCCTCGGGCGTCGTGACCTCGACCGCCATCAGCGGCTCGAGCAGGGCCGGGTCGGCCTTGCGCGCCGCCTCCTTGAAGGCGATCGAGCCGGCGATCTTGAAGGCCATCTCCGAGGAGTCGACCTCGTGGTACTGGCCGTCGAGGAGGCTCGCCTTGACGCCCACCATCGGGTAGCCGGCGAGGACGCCGTACTGCATGGCGTCCTGCATGCCCTGGTCCACCGACGGGATGTACTCCTTGGGGACGCGACCGCCGGTGACCTTGTTCTCGAACTCGTAGGTCGCGGAGTCGGCACCCATGGGCAGCGGCTCGATGGCGATCTGCACCTTCGCGAACTGCCCGGAGCCACCCGTCTGCTTCTTGTGGGTGTAGTCGTACCGCTCGACCGCCTTGCGGATCGTCTCGCGGTAGGCGACCTGCGGCTTGCCGACGTTGGCCTCGACGTTGAACTCGCGCCGCATGCGGTCGACGAGGATCTCCAGGTGGAGCTCGCCCATGCCGGAGATGACGGTCTGACCGGTCTCCTCGTCGAGCTTGACCTGGAAGGTCGGGTCCT
Organism: Blastococcus sp. SYSU DS0616; assembly: GCF_054051015.1. Taxonomy (NCBI): domain Bacteria; kingdom Bacillati; phylum Actinomycetota; class Actinomycetes; order Geodermatophilales; family Geodermatophilaceae; genus Blastococcus; species Blastococcus sp. SYSU DS0616. The sequence goes on along the minus strand of NZ_JBJHAJ010000010.1, from coordinate 136,913 downwards.
CCTCGGCGAGCTTCTGGATCGCCGTGCCCAGCTTCTCCTGGTCGCTCTTGGTCTTCGGCTCGATGGCGACCGAGATGACCGGGGCCGGGAAGGTCATCGACTCGAGGATCACCGGCTTCTGCGGGTCGCAGAGGGTGTCACCCGTCGTCGTCTGCTTCAGGCCGTTGACCGCCACGATCTGGCCGGCGCCCACGCCCTCGCGCTCCTCGCGCTTGTTCGCGTGCATCTGGTAGATCTTGCCGACCCGCTCCTTGCGGTCCTTGGTGCTGTTGAGCACCGGGGAGCCGGAGTCGAGGCGACCCGAGTACACGCGGATGTAGGTCAGCTTGCCCAGGTGCTGGTCGGTCTGGATCTTGAAGGCCAGCGCCGAGAACGGCTCGTCCTCGTCGGCGTGCCGGAGCACCTCGGTCTCGCCGTCCATGGCGGTACCGACGATCGCCTCGACGTCCAGCGGGCTGGGCAGGTAGTCCGTGACCGCGTCGAGCAGGGGCTGCACGCCCTTGTTCTTGAAGGCGGTACCGGTGAGCACCGGGTTCACCTGCGCGGCGATGGTCGCCTTGCGGATGGCGGCCTTGAGGCGGTCGACCGAGATCTCCTCGCCGCCGAGGTAGGACTCCATGAGCGAGTCGTCGAAGTCCGCGATGTTCTCGAGCAGCTTCTCGCGGTACTCGGCGGCCTGGTCGGCGAGCTCCGCGGGGATCTCCTCGACCGCGTAGTCCTCGCCCATCTTGGTCTCGCCGCGCCAGGTGAGCGCCCGCATCTGCACCAGGTCGACGACGCCGATGAAGTCGGCCTCGGCCCCGATCGGCAGCTGCAGCACCAGCGGGTTCGCCCCGAGGCGCTCCACCATCATGTCCACGCACCGGAAGAAGTCGGCGCCGGTCCGGTCGAGCTTGTTGACGAAGCACATGCGCGGGACGCCGTACTTCTCGGCCTGCCGCCAGACCTGCTCGGTCTGCGGCTCGACGCCGGCGACACCGTCGTAGACGGCGACGGCACCGTCGAGCACCCGCAGCGACCGCTCCACCTCGACGGTGAAGTCGACGTGCCCGGGGGTGTCGATGATGTTGATGTCGTAGCCGTTCCAGGAGCACTTCGTCGCGGCGGACGTGATGGTGATGCCGCGCTCCTGCTCCTGCTCCATCCAGTCCATCGTGGCCGCGCCGTCGTGGACCTCACCGATCTTGTAGTTGATACCGGTGTAGAAGAGGATGCGCTCGGTCGTGGTGGTCTTGCCGGCGTCGATGTGCGCCATGATCCCGATGTTGCGGGTCTTGGCGAGCTGGGCCTCGTTGCTGGCCATTCCTTACTCCTCTTGCTGGTTGTCCGTGTGCGGGTGCCGGGGGTCGCCCGGGAGTCCCGCCGACGGCGGGCGCTGGTGCGTTACCAGCGGTAGTGCGCGAAGGCCTTGTTCGACTCGGCCATCTTGTGCGTGTCCTCGCGCCGCTTCACAGCCGCACCCAGACCGTTGCTCGCGTCCAGCAGCTCGTTCATCAGACGCTCGGTCATCGTCTTCTCGCGGCGGCCGCGGCTGTACTGGATGAGCCAGCGCAGGCCGAGGGTGGTGCTGCGGGAGGCGCGGACCTCGACCGGGACCTGGTAGGTCGCACCACCGACGCGGCGGCTGCGGACCTCGAGGGCCGGCTTCACGTTGTCCAGCGCCCGCTTGAGCGTGACGACCGGGTCGGTGTCGGTCTTGGCGCGGCAGCCCTCGAGGGCGCCGTAGACGATCGACTCGGCGACCGAGCGCTTGCCGTCGACCAGCACCTTGTTCACCAGCTGGGTCACCAGCGGCGACTGGTACACCGGGTCGGCGACGAGCGGGCGACGCGGCGCGGGACCCTTGCGCGGCATTAGCTCTTCTCCTTCTTCGCGCCGTAACGGCTGCGAGCCTGCTTGCGGTTGCGGACACCCTGGGTGTCCAGCGAGCCACGGATGATCTTGTAGCGCACGCCCGGCAGGTCCTTCACGCGACCGCCGCGCACGAGCACCATCGAGTGCTCCTGCAGGTTGTGACCGACGCCCGGGATGTAGGCGGTCACCTCGATGCCACTGGTGAGGCGGACGCGAGCGACCTTGCGCAGCGCCGAGTTCGGCTTCTTCGGCGTCGTCGTGTACACGCGCGTGCAGACTCCGCGACGCTGGGGCGAACCCTTCAGCGCCGGGGTCTTGGTCTTCTCGACCTTGTCCTCGCGGCCCTTGCGGACCAGCTGGTTGATCGTGGGCATGGGTGGCCTGGATCTCCTACCTGCGCTGGAGTGGTGCTCGTCTGTTTTCTGCTCTGCGGTGGTGCTGGGGTGCCGGTCCCTCGTCGGAACCTCCCCGACCCCGGCCCTGTTCCACGTCCGGTCCACGTGGTCGGGCGTGTCGCCCTTCCTCGGACCGGTGCGGCGTCTGACCGAACTCGGTTGCCCCTCGCGACTCGGCGCCGCCACCCACCCCGGCCGGGCCGGGAGGACGGTCCCCGGCGACCCTGAGATCTGCATCTCGGGCCGCCCAGGCGCACCGCGAACGGGAGCAGGCCCAGGGCACCCTGGGCACGGCTGACCACGATACCCGTGCCCGCGGAGCCGGTCAAAGCCGGGTGCCTCACATGCGTCGACAGGTCGACGGGAGGGGGCTGGGTGGCAGCCGGAGTGCCCGGACACTACCGCCGCCCCGGCCTCGGGGACAGCTCCACCGCGCACCCCGGCGCGCGACCGATACCGTGCGGACGACGTCAACGGTGGCGCCGCGACACAGAGGAGTGCACGTGCGGATCGGCATCCAGGCCAGCTACAGCGGGGGTTTCCAGGAGACGGCGGCGGAGATCCGCGATCTCGAGGCCGCGGGGCTCGACCTGGCCGCGGTGGCCGAGGTCTACACCTTCGACGCGGTCAGCCAGCTCGGCTACCTGGCGGCGGTGACCGAGCGGGTCGAGCTGCTGAGCGCGATCTTCCCCATCTACAGCCGCACCCCGGCGCTGACCGCGATGACCGCCGCCGGCCTGGACTTCGTGTCCGGCGGCCGCTTCACCCTCGGGCTCGGCGCCTCCGGCCCCCAGGTGATCGAGGGCTGGCACGGCGTGCCCTACGACGCGCCCCTGCAGCGCACCCGCGAGGTCGTGGAGGTCTGCCGCCAGGTGTGGCGCCGGGACCGGCTCGACCACCAGGGGAAGAAGTACACGATCCCGCTGCCGGCCGACCAGGGCACCGGCCTGGGCAAGCCGCTCAAGCTGATCAACACCCCGGTCCGCGACCGGATCCCGGTGATGCTGGCCGCCCTCGGCCCGAAGAACGTCGAGCTCGCCGCCGAGATCGCGGAGGCCTGGGAGCCGATCTTCTTCGTGCCCGAGAAGGCGGCGTCGGTGTGGGGCGACTCCCTGGCCGCCGGCAAGGCCAAGCGCGACCCGGCGCTCGGCGACCTGCAGGTCGTCACCGGCGTCCCCGTCGCCGTCGGTGACGACGTCGAGGGGCTGCTGGAATCCGTGAAGCCGGCGCTCGCCCTCTACATCGGCGGCATGGGCGCCCGCGGCAAGAACTTCTACAACGACCTCGCCGTCCGGTACGGCTACGAGGCCGAGGCGAGGACCATCCAGGACCTCTACCTCGACGGCAGGAAGGACGAGGCCGCGGCCGCCGTCCCCGACGAGCTGGTGCGGGCGTCGTCGCTGATCGGCCCGGAGGGCTACGTCGCCGAGCGGATCACCGCCTTCGCCGAGGCCGGCGTGACCACCCTGATGCTCCAGCCGCTCGACGGCAGCAGGGAGGGGCGGCTGCGGACGGTCGAGACCGTGAAGCGGCTGGCCGGGTAGCCGTTCGCAGCAGGACCCCGGGTCGTGGCGGCCGGCGAGCACCCCGGCGGCCACGCCGGGCCCCGCGACACGGAGGAGACGGCGACTCCGGCTCCCCGCCCGTCGCACGCGCCCGGGATGGCGGGACACGTGCGCGCGCTCTACGGTGCGCTTCCGGCTGCACCTGCGACGTGCAGCGCACGCACGGACGGGTGGAAGGGAGAACGGGCCGCGCCGCACCGGCACCGGCGCCCCCGACGACAGATGCGCATCTCGTGGCGGTGGCTGCGGCCCGGCCAGCTCGGGACGGAGGCGGAACAGGCGACGTTCCGGACCCTCCACTCGGCCTCCCTCACCGCGCCCGCGCTGCGTGAGGGCCTGACCGCGAGTTCGGCGGAACGTGCGGTCCGCCATCTGCGCGACCTGCTCGGGGTGCCGGCGGTCGCGCTCACCGACACCGTGTCCATGCTCGCGTGGGACGGTCGGTTCGGACACCACGAGCGGCACGCCTCGGCTCTTGCCGCCTTCGTGCTCGAGTCGGGCAACACCGTGGTCCGGGACCGCACCGACTTCTCCTGCGCCGATGCCGGGTGCGGGCTGCGACAGGTCGTGATCAGCCCGCTCGTGGTGGACGACCGGGTGGTCGGCACCCTGCAGGCGTTCACGCCGTCCGCGTCCACCCGGCTCGTGCGGGCCGCCGGCGAGGTCGCACGCTGGGTGTCGGGGAACCTGGAACTCGCCGAACTCGACGCCTCCCGCACCCGGCTGATGGAGGCCGAGGTACGGGCGCTGCGGGCGCAGATCAGCCCGCACTTCATCTACAACTCGCTGACCGCGATCGCGTCGTTCGTGCGCACCGATCCGGAGCGGGCCCGGGAGCTGCTGCTGGAATTCGCCGACTTCACCCGGTACTCCTTCAGCCGGCACGGCGAGTACACGACGCTGGCCGAGGAGCTGCGGTCGGTCGAGCGCTACCTCGTGCTCGAGAAGGCCCGGTTCGGCGACCGGCTCCAGGTGACGCTGCGGGTGGCCCAGGAGGTGCTGCCGGCGGCCGTGCCGTTCCTCTGCCTCCAGCCGCTCGTGGAGAACGCCGTCCGGCACGGGCTCGAACGCAAGCCGGGTACCGGGACGGTCACCATCATCGCCGCGGACAACGGCGGCGAGTGCCTGATCTCCGTGGAGGACGACGGCATCGGGGAGGACCCGGAGAAGGTGCGACGGGCGCTCGCCGGCGACACGTCCGTCGACTCGGTGGGGCTGGGCAACGTGGACGCCCGGCTGCGCACCGCCTTCGGCGACGACTACGGCCTGGTCGTCGAGACCGGCCCGGGAGCCGGCACGAAGGTCAGCGTGCGGGTGCCCAAGTTCGCCCCGGGGGTGCGCCCGTGACGGCCGACCTGTTGACCGTGCTGGTGGTCGACGACGAGCGCCCCGCCCTCGACGAGCTCCGCTGGCTGCTCGAGCGGGACCCCCGAATCGGCACCGTCGTGACCAGCGACTCGGCCACCGAGGCGCTGCGGATCCTCCAGGAAGGAACCCTCGACGGGGTCTTCCTGGACATCCGGATGCCCGGGCTCACGGGCCTGGACCTGGCGCGGGTGCTGTCCCAGTTCAAGACGCCGCCTCCGGTGGTCTTCGTGACCGCCCACGACGACCACGCCGTCGACGCGTTCGAGTTGGACGTCGTCGACTACGTCCTCAAGCCCGTTCGGGACGACCGGCTGACGGAGGCGGTCCGCCGGGTGGCCGCTGCGCGGGCGGGCGGCCCCCCGCCCGCCGACGACGACATCGCCGTCGAGCTCGGCGGGGTGACGAGGTTCGTGCCCCGCTCCAGCATCCGTTACGTCGAGGCGCAGGGTGACTACGCCAGGCTGCACACCGCGTCGGGCGGCCACCTGGTCCGGGTTCCGCTGACCACCTTGGAGGAGGCCTGGAAGGACGCCGGGTTCGTGCGGATCCACCGGTCGCTGCTGGTCGCGCTGCAGCACGTGGACGAGGTGCGTATGGACGCCGGCCGGTGCACCGTGGTCGTCGGCGGCGTGGAGCTCGGGGTGAGCCGGCGGCACACCCGGGAGCTCCGCGACCTCCTGGTGCGCCGGGCGCGGCCGGGCCACTCGGGGAGGTGGTGAGCGGTGCCGGACCCGACCCCACGCCGGGTGCGCGTCACCAGCCCGCGCACCGGGGCTGCGCGGGCGCAACGGGTCCCGGCTGCCCGGGAGATCGACGACCAGACCCTCCTCGGCGAGGTGTACGTGACGTCGCTGCTGCGCTCCCAGCTGCGCCTGGCCCTGCTGACGATGGCCGCCCTGGCCGTGTTCGTCGGTGGGATCCCCCTGGTCTTCTGGCTGGTGCCGGATCTCGCCGCGGTCGAGGTGCTCGCCGTACCGCTCCCCTGGTTCCTGCTGGGGTTCGCCGTCTACCCGTTCCTGTTCCTGGTCGGCTGGCTCTACGTGCGTGCCGCCGAACGCACCGAGCGGGATTTCACCGACGTGCTGAACCGCTCGTGACGCCCCGGACCGGCCGGCCGTGACCGCGGCCGGCTACAGCATCGCCGGCGTCACGGTCGTGGTCGTCGCCACGTTGGCGATCGGTGCCTACGGGTGGCGGTTCTCGCGCACCACCAGCGACTTCTTCGTCGCCTCCCGCACGGTGCGGCCGGGGCTGAACGCGTCGGCGATCGGTGGGGAGTACCTCTCCGCCGCCTCCTTCCTCGGTGTCGCCGGTCTGGTGCTGGCGTTCGGCACCGACATGCTGTGGTACCCGGTCGGCTGGACGGCGGGCTACCTGGTCCTGCTGGTGTTCGTCGCCGCGCCACTGCGCCGCTCCGGTGCCTACACGTTGCCCGACTTCGCCGAGAGCCGGCTGGAGTCGCTGGCGGTGCGCCGGTTCTCCTCGCTGCTGGTGGTGGCGATCGGCTGGCTGTACCTGATGCCGCAGTTCCAGGGCGCCGGTCTGGCGCTGGCCACCACGACCGGGACCGAGCCGTGGCTGGGCGGCGCGCTGGTCGCGGCGGTGGTGCTGGTCAACGTGCTGTTCGGCGGGATGCGGAGCATCACCTTCGTCCAGGCGTTCCAGTACTGGCTGAAACTCACCGCGCTGCTGTTCCCGGTGCTCTTCATGGCCGGCGTCTGGCTCGGCGACGGCGGCCCCTCCCCCGCTTCGGCCGTCGCCGGGGGCCTGGGTGGGTCCGGGGACGAGTGGGCGTCACCGCTCGCCGGGAGCGGGCACCAGCTCTACACGACGTACTCGATCATCGTCGCCACGTTCCTGGGCACCATGGGGCTCCCCCACGTGGTGGTGCGCTTCTACACCAACCCCGACGGCATCGCGGCCCGCCGCACGACGCTCCTCGTGCTGGCCCTGCTCGGTCTGTTCTACGTGCTGCCGCCGATCTACGGCGGCCTGGGCCGGCTGTACACACCGGACCTGATCAGCAGCGGCCGCACCGACACCGTGGTCCTGGAGCTGCCGGCGCGGATGCTGAGCGGCACGATGGGTGAGCTGCTGTCCGCCCTGACCACCGCCGGGGCCTTCGCCGCGTTCCTGTCCACGTCGTCCGGGCTGACCGTCGCGGTGGCCGGCGTGATCAGCCAGGACGTGATGGGACGCCGGTTCCGCGGGGTGCGCGCGTTCCAGGCGGCGGCCGTCACGGCCGTCGTCGTCCCGCTCGGTCTCGCGTTGCTGACCGAAGGGGTCGGTGTCGCCCGGGCCGTCGGCCTCGCCTTCGCCTTCGCCGCCTCCACCTTCTGCCCGTTGCTGGTGCTGGGCATCTGGTGGCGCCGGCTCACCGACGCCGGCGCGATCGCCGGGATGCTCGTCGGTGGCGGCTGCGCCGGGTTCGCGGTGCTGGCCACCCTGCTCGGACTGGCTCCCGACGGCTGGCCCGGCGCCCTGCTCGTCCAGCCGGCTGCCTGGACGGTCCCGCTGGCGTTCCTCACGATGACGGTGGTCTCGCTGGCCACGCCCAGGCGCCTGCCCCGGCACGCCGCCCGCAGCATGGCCAGGCTGCACACACCCGAGGCGGTGCTGCTGGACCGCGGTCCGCTCCCCCGGTGATCGCCGAGGCGTCGCCGCGGTGCTGCGACGCCGTCCGTCACGAGACCGATGTGACCGGCGCCTCCCCGCGCGACCGTTCGTCCCGCTGGACGTGCCGTACGTCGACGCGTGCTCGCCGCTCACCGCAGAGTCCGCGCGGTCCCCTGCCCTCCCGGGAGCCGGCTCCCTAACGTGACAGCGCTCACACCTGGCCGCTGTTGCTCGGCCACGGTGGTCCCGACCCCGACCTGGAGGCCGCACGTTGACCCCGACAGACGAACGACGGTTGCTGACACCGCAGGAGTACCGCGCCGCACAGAACTCCCCGGAGTTCGTCGAGCTGAAGAAGCGGTTCCGCAGCTTCGCCTTCCCGATGACGGTCGCGTTCATCGTCTGGTACCTGCTCTTCGTCCTGCTGTCGACGTACGCCTCGGACTTCATGTCGACCCAGGTGTTCGGCAACGTGAACGTGGGCCTGCTGTTCGGCCTCGCCCAGTTCCTGACCACCTTCGTGATCACCCACCTCTACGTGGCGCACGCGAACAAGCGCACCGACCCCATCGCCGACGAGATGCGCGAGCGTCTCGAGGCGCACGACTACGCGCCCGACGCGACCGCCGGCGGCGACACCGACACCCAGGGGGCGACCCGTGCCTGAGCTGCTCGCCGCCGATGCCACCATCGGCAACCCGGCGATCAACATCTCCATCTTCGGCGCGTTCGTCGTCGTCACGCTGGCCATCACCTTCCGGGCCAGCCGCAACAACAAGAGCGCGGCGGACTACTACGCCGCAGGCCGCACCATCACCGGTCAGCAGAACGGCCTCGCCATCGCCGGTGACTACCTGTCGGCGGCCTCGTTCCTCGGCATCGCCGGCGCCATCGCCATCTACGGCTACGACGGCTTCCTCTACTCCATCGGCTTCCTGGTGGCGTGGCTGGTCGCACTGCTGCTCGTCGCCGAGCTGATGCGCAACACCGCCCGGTTCACCATGGCCGACGTGCTGGCGTTCCGGATGCGGCAGGGGCCGGTGCGCACCGCCGCCGCCATCTCGACGCTCGCGGTCTCGCTGTTCTACCTGCTCGCCCAGATGGCCGGCGCCGGTGGCCTGGTGGCGCTGCTGCTCGGGGTGAGCGGCCCGGTGGCCGAGGCGCTGGTCGTCGTCGTCGTGGGTGCGCTGATGATCTTCTACGTCCTCGTCGGCGGGATGCGCGGCACGACGTGGGTGCAGATCATCAAGGCCAGCCTGCTGATCGCCGGCGCGCTGGTGATGACGCTGTGGGTGCTCGGCGAGTACGGCTTCAACCTGTCGGCGCTGCTCGGCGGCGCGGTGCAGAGCGCCGGCAACGAGTCGGTGCTCAACCCCGGTGCGCAGTACGGCGTCAGCGACGCGACCCGGCTGGACTTCATCAGCCTGGCCCTGGCCCTGGTGCTCGGCACCGCCGGCCTGCCGCACGTGCTGATGCGCTTCTACACCGTGCCGACGGCGAAGGCCGCGCGGACCTCGGTGGTCTGGGCGATCTGGCTGATCGGCATCTTCTACCTGTTCAGCCTGGTCATCGGCTACGGCGCCGGCGCCATGGTCGGTGCCGAGCGCATCGTCGCGGCCCCGGGTGGGGTGAACGCCGCCGCCCCGCTGCTGGCCTTCGAGCTCGGCGGCACGGTGCTGCTGGGCATCATCGCCGGCGTCGCGTTCGCGACGATCCTCGCGGTCGTCGCCGGCCTCACGATCACCGCGTCGGCGTCGTTCGCCCACGACGTGTACGCATCGGTGATCAAGAAGGGCGACGTCCCGCCGAACGGTGAGGTCAAGGTCGCCCGGATCACCGCGGTCGTCATCGGTGCCGTCGCGATCGGCCTGGGCATCCTGGCGCTGCGCGCCGGGCTGAACATCGCCTTCCTCGTGGCGCTGGCGTTCGCGGTGGCCGCCTCGGCGAACCTGCCGACGATCCTCTACACGCTGTTCTGGAAGCGGTTCACCACCCAGGGCGCGCTGTGGTCCATCTACGGCGGTCTGATCATCTGCGTCGGGCTCATCGTCTTCTCCCCGGTGGTGTCGGGGACCGAGACCTCGATGTTCCCGGGCGGGAACTTCGACTTCTTCCCGCTGCGCAACCCGGGCCTGGTGTCGATCCCGGCCTCGTTCCTCCTCGGCTACCTGGGCACGGTGCTCACGAAGGAGAAGCCGAACGAGGACAAGTGGGCCGAGCTCGAGGTGCGGGCCCTCACCGGCATCGGGGCGGAGAAGGCCGTCGACCACTAGAAGGACCTGGCTCCTCCCCGCACCTCGCTCCGCTCGGCGCGGGCCCCTGGAGCCAGGCCGTTCCATCCGCTTGCGAGGCGCGCGTCCCCTGCGGGGGCGCGCGCCTCGCGCGTTGCGGGGTCCCGGGATCTGCCCGCTGCCGCTGCAGGAAAGGCCAGAGGCCCAGAACCATGCAGGTTCTGGGCCTCTGGCGTTCAGCGGCTACTGGGGGGCCGTCAGCCCCGCCAGTCGTACTCCTCGAGGCGGACGGCCTCGCCGGTGCCCTGCCCGAAGACGTCCGGGCTGTAGTACTGCCCGTCCTCGTAGCCGGCCATCGTGTACACGGCGGCGCGCGCCTCCTCGGTCGGCTCGACCGCGATGTTCCGGTAGCGGCTGATCCCCGTACCCGCCGGGATCAGCTTTCCGATGATCACGTTCTCCTTGAGCCCGAGCAGGCTGTCGCTCTTGCCCTGGATCGCGGCGTCGGTGAGCACCTTGGTCGTCTCCTGGAAGGAGGCGGCCGACAGCCACGACTCGGTCGCGAGCGAGGCCTTGGTGATGCCCATGAGCACCGGACGGGCCGAGGCCGGCTCGCCGCCCTCGGCGACGACGCGGCGGTTCTCCGTCTCGAAGATCGTCCGCTCGACCAGCGCACCGGGCAGGAACTCCGTCGCGCCCGAGTCGATGATGGTCACCCGCTTCAGCATCTGGCGGATGATCACCTCGATGTGCTTGTCGTGGATCGACACGCCCTGGCTGCGGTAGACCTCCTGGACCTCGCGAACCAGGTGCAGCTGCACCTCACGCGGGCCCATGATCCGCAGCACCTCGTGCGGGTCGACCGCACCCTCGGTCAGCTGCTCGCCGACCTCGACGTGGGCACCGTCCTCGACCCGCAGCCGCGAGCGACGCGACAGCTTGTCGTAGACGACCTCGTCGGAGCCGTCGTCCGGGGTGATGGTGAGCTTCCGGAACTGCTCGCCGTCCTCGATCCGGACGGTGCCGGCCAGCTCGGCGATCGGGGCCTTGCCCTTGGGGACGCGGGCCTCGAAGAGCTCCACCACACGCGGCAGGCCGTGGGTGATGTCCTCACCCGCGACACCACCGGTGTGGAAGGTGCGCATCGTCAGCTGGGTGCCGGGCTCACCGATCGACTGGGCGGCGATGATGCCGACCGCCTCGCCGACGTCCACCAGCTTGCCGGTCGCGAGCGACCGGCCGTAGCAGGTGGCGCAGGTGCCGAGCAGCGACTCGCAGGTCAGCACGCAGCGGACCTTGACCTCGCTGACGCCGGCGTCGATGAGCGCCTGGATCAGCACGTCACCCAGGTCGGAGTTGGCCTGCGCGATGACGGTCCCGTCCTCGGCCACCACGTCGGCGGCCAGGGCGCGGGCGTAGACGCCGGTCTCCACGTGCGGGTCACGCGTCACCACACCGTCGAGGACGGTGCCGATCGGCATGATCACGCCGCGGTCGGTACCGCAGTCCTCCTCGCGGATGATGACGTCCTGCGAGACGTCCACCAGACGCCGGGTGAGGTACCCGGAGTCGGCGGTCCGCAGCGCGGTGTCGGCCAGACCCTTGCGGGCACCGTGCGTGGAGATGAAGTACTCCAGCACGGACAGACCCTCCCGGAAGTTGGCCTTGATCGGCCGCGGGATGATCTCGCCCTTCGGGTTGGCGACCAGGCCGCGCATACCGGCGATCTGGCTGATCTGCATCATGTTGCCTCGGGCGCCCGAGTTGACCATGACCCAGACCGGGTTGGTGGTGGGGAAGTTGTCCACCATCGCCTGGCTGACCTCGGCCCGCGCGCGGGTCCAGATCTCGATCAGCTCGCCACGACGCTCGGCGTCGGTGATGACGCCGCGCTCGTACTGCTTCTCGATCTTCGCGGCCTCGGCCTCGTGCCGGTCGAGGATCTCCTGCTTGACCGGCGGTGTGACGACGTCGTCGATGGCGATGGTGACGCCCGACCGCGTGGCCCAGCGGAACCCGGCGGCCTTGAGGGCGTCCAGCGTCGCCGCGACCTGCACCTTGGGGTAGCGCTCGGCGAGGTCGTTGACGATCGCCCCGAGCTCCTTCTTCGGCACCTGGTAGTTGACGAAGCGGTAGTCCTCGGGCAGGGCCTCGTTGAACAGCACCCGGCCCAGGCTGGTCTCGACCAGCGCCGGCTGACCGGGGGTCCAGTCCTCGGGCTGCACCCAGGCCTCGTTGACCTTGCCGTTGTCGACGCCGAACACCTCGTCGAGGCGGATGTAGGCCCGCTCCTGCAGCCCCAGCGCGCCCACGTCGTAGGCCATGACCGCCTCGGCGGCCGAGGAGAACGACGCCGGCTGACCACCGTCGGCCTCGTGCCGCGAGGGCACCAGGGTCGTCAGGTGGTACAGGCCCAGCACCATGTCCTGGGTCGGCGCGGTGATCGGGCGACCGTCGGCCGGCGACAGGATGTTGTTCGACGACAGCATCAGGATGCGGGCCTCGGCCTGGGCCTCGGCCGACAGCGGCAGGTGCACCGCCATCTGGTCACCGTCGAAGTCCGCGTTGAACGCGGTGCAGACGAGCGGGTGGATCTGGATGGCCTTGCCCTCGACCAGCTGCGGCTCGAAGGCCTGGATGCCCAGGCGGTGCAGCGTCGGTGCGCGGTTGAGCAGCACCGGGTGCTCGGTGATGACCTCTTCCAGCACGTCCCACACGACCGGGCGCGCGCGCTCGACCATCCGCTTGGCGGACTTGATGTTCTGCGCGTGGTTGAGGTCGACCAGCCGCTTCATCACGAAGGGCTTGAACAGCTCCAGCGCCATCTGCTTGGGCAGGCCGCACTGGTGCAGCTTCAGCTGCGGGCCGACGACGATGACCGAACGGCCGGAGTAGTCGACGCGCTTGCCGAGCAGGTTCTGGCGGAACCGGCCCTGCTTGCCCTTGAGCAGGTCGCTCAGGGACTTCAGCGGACGGTTGCCCGGACCGGTGACCGGACGGCCGCGACGGCCGTTGTCGAACAGCGCGTCCACGGACTCCTGGAGCATCCGCTTCTCGTTGTTGACGATGATCTCCGGCGCGCCCAGGTCGAGCAGTCGCTTGAGCCGGTTGTTCCGGTTGATCACCCGGCGGTACAGGTCGTTCATGTCGCTGGTGGCGAAGCGGCCACCGTCGAGCTGCACCATCGGGCGCAGGTCCGGCGGGATGACCGGGACGCAGTCCAGCACCATGCCCATGGGCGAGTTGCGGGTCTGCTGGAACGCCGCGACGACCTTCAGCCGCTTGAGGGCGCGCAGCTTGCGCTGGCCCTTGCCGCTGCGGATCGTCTCGCGCAGCGAGACGGCCTCGGCGTCGAGGTCGAAGCCCGCGAGGAGCTTCTGCAGCGCCGCGGCGCCCATGCCGCCCTCGAAGTACTCACCGAAGCGGTCCCGCAGCTCGCGGTAGAGGCCCTCGTCGGCGATGAGCTGCTTGACCTCGAGCTTGCGGAAGGTGTCCATCACCTCGTCGAGGCGGTCGATCTCCCGCTGGGAGCGGTCGCGCAGCTGGCGCATCTCGCGCTCGCCGCCCTCGCGCACCTTGCGGCGGACGTCGGACTTCGCGCCCTCCGCCTCCAGCTCGGCGAGGTCGGCCTCGAGCTTCTGCTGGCGCGCCTCGACGTTCGCGTCGCGCTGGCTCTCGAGGTTGGACTTCTCGGCGCTGATCTCGGCCTCGATGGTCGGGAGGTCGCGGTGGCGCGCCTCGTCGTCGACCGAGGTGATCATGTAGGCCGCGAAGTAGATGATCTTCTCGAGGTCCTTGGGCGCCAGGTCGAGCAGGTAGCCCAGCCGCGACGGCACACCCTTGAAGAACCAGATGTGCGTGACCGGAGCGGCGAGCTCGATGTGGCCCATCCGCTCGCGGCGGACCTTGGCCCGGGTCACCTCGACGCCGCAGCGCTCGCAGATGATCCCCTTGAAGCGGACCCGCTTGTACTTACCGCAGTAGCACTCCCAGTCCCGGGTGGGACCGAAGATCTTCTCGCAGAAGAGACCGTCCTTCTCCGGACGCAGGGTGCGGTAGTTGATGGTCTCGGGCTTCTTCACCTCACCGTGCGACCACTGGCGGATGTCGTCGCCGGTGGCCAGACCGATGCGGAGCTCGTCGAAGAAGTTGACGTCGAGCAAGGTGTGACCCCTTTCAGGGGCTAGTGCTTCGCTTCTATGACTTGGAAGTGGTGGTCGGCCGGCCCCGACTGCTCAGGGCCGGCCGACTACCGATCAGACGTCTTCGACGGACGACGGCTCGCGGCGGGACAGGTCGATGCCCAGCTCCTCCGCGGCCCGGAAGACCTCGTCGTCGGTGTCGCGCAGCTCGATCGCCTGCCCGTCGCCGGAGAGCACCTCGACGTTGAGGCACAGCGACTGCAGCTCCTTGAGCAGCACCTTGAACGACTCCGGGATGCCCGGCTCGGGGATGTTCTCGCCCTTGACGATGGCCTCGTAGACCTTCACGCGGCCGAGGATGTCGTCGGACTTGATGGTGAGCAGCTCCTGCAGCGCGTAGGCCGCGCCGTAGGCCTGCATCGCCCAGCACTCCATCTCGCCGAAGCGCTGGCCACCGAACTGCGCCTTACCACCCAGCGGCTGCTGCGTGATCATCGAGTAGGGGCCGGTCGAGCGGGCGTGGATCTTGTCGTCGACCAGGTGCAGCAGCTTCAGGATGTAGACGTAGCCCACGGCGATCGGCTCGGGGAAGGGCTCCCCGGAGCGGCCGTCGAACAACCGCGCCTTGCCGGTGGGCTGCACCATCCGCTTGCCGTCGCGGTTCGGGATCGTGGACGAGAGCAGCCCGACGATCTCCTCCTCCTTGGCACCGTCGAACACCGGCGTCGCAGTCCGGGTGCCCGGCGCCGCCGACCTCGCCGCCTCGGGCAGGTTCTTCGCCCAGTCCGGGTCGCCGTCGACCTGCCAGCCCTGCTTGGCGATCCACCCGAGGTGCATCTCCAGGACCTGGCCGACGTTCATGCGGCCGGGGACGCCGAGCGGGTTGAGGACGATGTCGACCGGGGTGCCGTCCTCGAGGAACGGCATGTCCTCCTGCGGCAGGATCTTCGAGATGACGCCCTTGTTGCCGTGGCGGCCGGCGAGCTTGTCACCGTCGGAGATCTTGCGCATCTGGGCGACGTAGACCCGGATCAGCTCGTTGACGCCGGCAGGCAGCTCGTCGCCGTCCTCGCGCGAGAACACGCGGACGCCGATGACCTTGCCGGACTCACCGTGCTTGACCTTCAGCGACGTGTCGCGCACCTCGCGGGCCTTCTCGCCGAAGATGGCCCGCAGCAGGCGCTCCTCGGGGGTCAGCTCGGTCTCGCCCTTGGGCGTGACCTTGCCGACGAGGATGTCGCCGGGGACGACCTCGGCCCCGATGCGGATGATGCCCCGCTCGTCGAGGTCGGCCAGCACGTCCTCGGAGACGTTCGGGATGTCCCGGGTGATCTCCTCGGCGCCGAGCTTGGTGTCGCGGGCGTCGACCTCGAACTCCTCGATGTGGATCGAGGACAGGACGTCGTCCTGCACGAGGCGCTGCGACAGGATGATCGCGTCCTCGTAGTTGTGGCCCTCCCACGACATGAAGGCGACCAGGAGGTTCTTCCCCAGCGCCATCTCGCCCTCGTCGGTGCACGGCCCGTCGGCGATGACCTGGCCCACCTCGACCCGCTGCCCCTCGTCGACCAGCGGGGTCTGGTTGACCGAGGTGCCCTGGTTGGAGCGGCGGAACTTCAGCAGCCGGTAGGTCTGCCGGGTGCCGTCGTCGGCCATCACGGTGACGTAGTCGGCGGTGGAGTCCTCGACCACACCGGCCTTCTCCGCCACGACCACGTCGCCGGCGTCGACGGCGGCCCGCAGCTCCATGCCCGTGCCGACCAGCGGCGCCTCGCTGCGCAGCAGCGGCACCGCCTGCCGCTGCATGTTCGCGCCCATGAGCGCGCGGTTGGCGTCGTCGTGCTCGAGGAACGGGATCATCGCCGTCGCGACCGAGGTCATCTGCCGCGGCGAGACGTCCATGTAGTCCACGTTCTCGGGGGCGAGGTAGTCGACCTCGCCACCCTTGGTGCGGACCAGGACGCGCTCCTCGGCGAGGCGGCCCTGCGCGTCGAGCGGGCTGTTGGCCTGCGCGACGACGAAGCGGTCCTCCTCGTCGGCGGTGAGGTAGTCGATCTGGTCGGTGACGGTGCCGTTCTCGACCTTGCGGTACGGCGTCTCGATGAAGCCGAAGGCGTTGACCCGGCCGTAGGAGGACAGCGAGCCGATCAGGCCGATGTTCGGGCCTTCCGGCGTCTCGATCGGGCACATCCGGCCGTAGTGGCTCGGGTGCACGTCGCGGACCTCCATGCCGGCCCGCTCGCGCGACAGACCACCGGGACCCAGCGCCGACAGGCGGCGCTTGTGGGTCAGGCCCGCGAGCGGGTTGGTCTGGTCCATGAACTGGGACAGCTGGCTGGTGCCGAAGAACTCCTTGATGGAGGCGACGACCGGCCGGATGTTGATCAGGGTCTGCGGCGTGATCGCCTCGACGTCCTGGGTCGTCATCCGCTCGCGGACCACGCGCTCCATGCGGGACAGGCCGACCCGGATCTGGTTCTGGATCAGCTCGCCGACGGTGCGCAGGCGGCGGTTGCCGAAGTGGTCGATGTCGTCGACGCCGTGGTCGGGCTCGCCGGCGTGCAGGCGCACGACGTACTCGATGGTGGCGACGATGTCGTCCTCGGTCAGCGTCTGGGTGCCCTGCGGCACCTCGACGCCCAGCTTCTTGTTGACCTTGTACCGGCCCACCTTGGCCAGGTCGTAGCGCTTGGGGTTGAAGAACAGGTTCTCCAGCAGCGCCTGCGCCGACTCACGCGTCGGCGGCTCGCCCGGCCGCAGCTTGCGGTAGATGTCGAGCAGGGCCTCGTCCTGCCCCGCGATGTGGTCCTTCTCCAGCGTGGCCAGGACCGTGGGCGACCACTGGAAGTGCTCGCGGATGCGGTCCTCGCCCCAGCCGAGGGCCTTGAGCAGGACGGTGACGGGCTGGCGGCGCTTGCGGTCGATGCGGACGCCGACGGTGTCGCGCTTGTCGACGTCGAACTCCAGCCACGCACCGCGGCTGGGGATGACCTTGGCGCTGAAGACGTCCTTGTCCGACGTCTTGTCCAGCGTCTTGTCGAAGTAGACGCCGGGGCTGCGGACGAGCTGGGACACGACGACGCGCTCGGTCCCGTTGATGACGAAGGTGCCCTTGTTCGTCATGATCGGGAAGTCGCCCATGAACACCGTCTGGCTCTTGATCTCGCCGGTGGTGTTGTTCATGAACTCGGCGGTGACGAACAGCGGCGCCGCGTAGGTCATGTCCTTGTCCTTGCACTCCTCGAGGGACGCCTTGACGTCCTCGAAGCGCGGGTTGGAGAAGGACAGCGACATCGAGCCGCTGAAGTCCTCGATCGGGGAGATCTCCTCGAGGATCTCGGCGAGGCCACCGACGGCCGCCTCCTGCTCCTCGGGGGAGAGGGTGGCCCGCCACTCGGGGCTGCCCACGAGCCAGTCGAAGGACGCGGTCTGCAGGGCGAGCAGATCCGGCACCTCGAGGGGCTCGGAGATCTTGGCGAACGAGACGCGCAGCGGCGCGCCGGGGATCTTCTGCTGGTCGGCCTCGCCGGTGCGGGGGCCGTTCTGCGTGACCGGGGTGGTTCGGGTGTTACCCGACTCGGTGGTGCCGGGGGTGATGCTGGTGGGGCGAGAGCCTGCCAAGATGCGTCCTTCCAAGGACCTCACGACGTGCGGGCGGTGGGCTGCGGGGTCGTCCTGGGTCGTCGTCGGTGGTGGCGAGGCTGTCCGCGACGGCCGCGATCGCTCGCCGGACAGGTCAGCGCGGGCATCGCCCGGTGGATTCCCGGGCGCCCGTCGTGACCCGTTGTGGCGGGCAGGCAGTCAGAGGGCAGCGCAACAGGAGACCCTACCCCTGGTGGCGCGCGATGTCCACGTCGGGGGCACCGGTGCGAGCGGCGCCACATCCGCGGGACGGGCGGCCCTCCGGCGGGCCGGTGGGGTGTGCGGCGGATCCATGATGTCAGCCATCCCGCTCCGGTGGGACCGCCACGCCGAGCGGCCCGGTTGCCGGGGCGGCCCCACCCGGGCCCGCACGGAGGCGGCGGCCTCGCCGGCCGGAGGCGGCGGCCTCGCCGGCCGGACGACGAGATGCGCACGCGGCCGGACTCAGCTGGCGGTGAGCGCCAGCCCGCTGATCGTCCACTCGCCGTCGATGGTGACCATGCGCGGCCTGCACCGTCGGCACCGTCTGCACGCACGACTGGCCCGGCGGAGGTCACACGTGCCACGGAGTCTGCGTGACCCGCGCTCCCTCCTGGGCGGCGGAACCACCCGGACATGCGACAGGGGCCGTCCTCCAGGTGGTGGACGGCCCCTGTGCGGGGTGGTGCGCTCCCCGGCTCAGGCCGGGGAGGGCGTCACTTGACGGTGACGGAGGCGCCGGCGCCCTCGAGAGCGGCCTTGGCCTTCTCGGCGGCGTCCTTGGCGACCTTCTCCAGGACCGGCTTGGGCGCGTTGTCGACCAGGTCCTTGGCCTCCTTGAGGCCGAGCGAGGTCAGGCCGCGCACCTCCTTGATGACCTGGATCTTCTTGTCGCCGGCGCTCTCGAGGATGACGTCGAACTCGTCCTGCTCCTCGGCAGCGGCACCGGCGTCGCCGCCGCCACCACCGGCGGCCGGGGCGGCCGCGACGGCGACGGGGGCAGCAGCGGTGACCTCGAAGGTCTCCTCGAACTGCTTCACGAAGTCGGACAGCTCGAGGAGGGTCATCTCCTTGAACGCGTCGAGCAGCTCCGTGGTGGAAAGCTTGGCCATGGTGTCTCCTTCTGGGGTCAGTCGGTGCTGGCCGCGGCGTCCGCGGCGTCAGCGTCGGGGGTGGTGGTGTCGGCAGCAGCGGTGTCCGCGGCGGCGTCGGCGGTGGAGTCGGCGCCCTCGGCGGGCTTCTTCTCCTTGAGCGCCTCGGCCAGGCGGGCGACCTGCGACAGCGGGGCCTGGAAGAGGCCGGCGGCCTTGGTCAGGTTGCCCTTCATCGCGCCGGCCAGCTTGGCCAGCAGCACCTCGCGCGGCTCGACGTCGGCCAGGGCGGTGACCTCGGCGGGGCTGACGGTGCGGCCCTCGACGACACCACCCTTGACGACGAGCAGCGGGTTGGTGCGCGCGAAGTCGCGGATGGCCTTGGCGGCCTCGACGACGTCGCCCTCGATGAAGGCGATCGCGGTGGGACCGTTGAGCAGCGGGGCGAGGTCGGTGTGACCGACCTGGTCCGCCGCCCGCTTCGTCAGGGTGTTCTTGACGACGGCGTAGCTGCTGCCCTCACCGAGGGAACGGCGCAGCTGGGTCAGCTGGGCCACGGTCAGCCCGCGGTACTCGGTGAGCACCGCCGCGCTGGACGACTGGAACCGCTCGGTGATCTCGTCGATCACCGCGGCCTTCGCCTGCGTGGGCATGGGCCTCCTCTCGTCTGTCGGGCGACTGCTGGACGCTGCACGACGACGTGCGACGAGAGGCCCGGAGACGAGGAACGCCCCGGCGCAGGGCGCACGGGGCGAGGGGCAGGCGCGGAGGCCTGCCGATCGAACCGTCCTCCTGCGCGGGTCGCCCGGAGCTCCGGGACCTTCGATCGCACGCGGACGTGCGACGACCAGCGGTCTTGGGGGGAACGTCGACAAGAGTACGCCATACGCCGACGGCCCCGCCGCGCGGGTGCGCAGCGGGGCCGTCGTGCGGGCCTGGAACGGCCCCGTCCCGGTCCCGCCCTGAGCTCGCGAAGGGCGGGGAGGACGGGGTCCTTCTACTCGTCCACCGTCAGGTTGCGAGTGCGGTTCGGGTCGACCGGGATGCCGGGGCCCATCGTGGTGGAGATGGTGACCTTCTTGAGGTACCGACCCTTGGCCGAGGACGGCTTGGCGCGGAGGACCTCGTCGAGGGCAGCGGCGTAGTTCTCGACCAGCTTGGCCTCGTCGAAGGACGTCTTGCCGATCACCAGGTGCAGGTTCGCCTGCTTGTCGACACGGAAGTTGATCTTCCCACCCTTGATGTCGTTGACGGCCTTGGTGACGTCGGGGGTCACCGTGCCGGTCTTCGGGTTCGGCATCAGGCCGCGAGGGCCGAGGATGCGGGCGATCCGGCCGACCTTGGCCATCTGGTCCGGCGTCGCGATCGCCGCGTCGAAGTCCAGGAAGCCGCCCTGGATGCGCTCGATCAGGTCGTCGGAGCCCACGACGTCGGCGCCGGCGGCCTCGGCCTCGGCGGCCTTGTCACCGGTCGCGAAGACGATGACGCGGGCGGTCTTGCCGGTGCCGTGGGGCAGGTTGACCGTGCCGCGGACCATCTGGTCGGCCTTGCGCGGGTCGACGCCCAGGCGCATGGCGACCTCGACGGTGGCGTCGTAGGCGGTCGTCGACGTCTCCTTGGCCAGCGTGGCGGCCTGGAGCGGGCTGTACAGGTTGTCGCGGTCGACCTTCTCGGCCACCGCGCGGTACTTCTTGCCGTGCTTCGCCATGGGGTGTCCTCTCCGGGGGCTCGTGCCCCGGTCATGTGGTGAACGGGCCTGGCGTGGCCCTCCCACTGATGAAGGACCTCGTTCTCCTCACCCCTCGCACGCTCGGGGCGAGCCTCGGAACGAGGCCGTTGCTGGTCAGTTGGTGACGGTGATGCCCATCGACCGGGCGGTGCCGGCGATGATCTTCTCGGCCTGGTCGAGGTCGTTGGCGTTGAGGTCGGCCATCTTGGTCTGGGCGATCTCGCGGACCTGGTCACGGGTGACCGTGGCGACCTTGGTCTTGTGCGGCTCCCCCGAGCCCTTCTCGACACCGGCGGCCTTGAGCAGCATGCGCGCGGCCGGCGGGGTCTTGGTGACGAAGGTGAAGGACCGGTCCTCGAAGACCGAGATCTCCACGGGGACGACGTTCCCACGCTGCGACTCGGTCGCGGCGTTGTACGCCTTGCAGAACTCCATGATGTTGACGCCGTGCTGACCCAGCGCCGGACCGACGGGCGGCGCGGGGGTGGCCGCACCGGCGTTGATCTGGAGCTTGATGACCGCGGTCAACCGCTTCCTGGGGGGCATGCTCTGTTCTCCGGTTCAGGTTGGGTGGTGAAGTCTTCGGGGCACGTCCGTCAGATCTTTTGGACCTGACTGAACGAGAGCTCGACGGGCGTCTCGCGGCCGAAGATGGAGACCAGCACCTGCAGCTTCTGCTGTTCGGCGTTGATCTCGTTGATGGTGGCGGGCAGCGTGGCGAACGGACCGTCCATGACCGTGACCGACTCGCCGACCTCGAAGTCGACGACGGCGGTCGGGGCGGCGGCGCCGCCCGGGCTCGCGGCGGCGGCCTCGGTGACGCGCGGCGCCTGCGGCGTGACGGCCGGGGCGAGGATCTTCACGACCTCGTCGATGGTCAGCGGCGAGGGCTTGGAGGTCGCACCGACGAAGCCGGTGACCCCGGGGGTGTTGCGGACCGCCCCCCACGACTCGTCGTTGAGCTCCATGCGGACCAGCAGGTAGCCCGGCAGGACCTTGCGGTTGACCTGCGAGCGCTTGCCGTTCTTGATCTCGGTGACCTCCTCGGTGGGCACCTCGATCTGGTAGATGTAGTCCTCCACGTCCAGGGACTGGATGCGCGCCTCGAGGTTGGTCTTCACCTTGTTCTCGTAGCCCGCGTAGGAGTGGACGACGTACCAGTCGCCCGGGGCGATGCGCAGCGCCTTGCGGAGCGCCTCGACCGGGTCCTCGTCCTCCTCCGCCGCGACGTCGGAGTCCGGGGCGGGCGCGGCCTGCGGGTCGGTCGCGAGGGTGTCGGGGTCACCGCTCTCGATCTCCGGCGTCGCGTCGGCGACCTCGCCGTCGGAGATGGCGGCACCCGCAGCGAGGTCGGCGGTGTCGCTGGAGCCCTCGGCGGCACCGGCCTCGTCGGCGCCGGTCTCGACGTCGGCGGTGCCGCGCTCGTCGAAGCGGGCGTCGTCCAGGTCGGTGCCCTCGACCGCGTTGTCGGTCTCGAAGGGCTCGCGGGGGTCGGTCACTGCTTCTCCTCGGTGGCGCTCGCCGGCGTCGTGACCGACGGTGCTGCGCTCATTGGTGATCTCGCAAGCTCGATCACAGGGTCTCTTCCATGTCAGGGGCGTTCGGGCGCGGGGCGGATCAACCGAAGACGGCGAGCACGCCCTGGGCGAAGAGCAGGTCGAGGCCGGCCACCAGCGCGACGATGAACGCGACGAACACGATCACCACGGTCGTGTAGGTGATCAGCTCCCGCCGACCCGGCCAGATGACCTTGCGCAGCTCGGCGACGACTTCGCGCAGGAAGCGCGCGAGCGAACGGCGGGGCTGCATCTCGTCGGCGCGGGCCCGCTCCGCCGCGGCCCGCGACCGGGTCGGAGCGCCCTCGCCGGCGGGCTCGGTGGCCGACCGCGCGGCGCGGCGCGACGGCGCCGCCGGCTCGTCGTCCTCGTCGCCGTCGGCGGTGATCCGGCCCCGTCGGCGGGCGCCCCGGTCACCCGGGCGGGCCGCGACGACCTTGTCCTCGTCGGCCTCGGCCTCGCCGGCCACCTGGTCCTCGGCGGCCTCCAGCGCCCCTGCGTCATCGACGCCGGGGGCCTCCTGGTCGAGCTGCTCGTCGGTGAGCTCGGCGTCGGAGGCGGCGCGCGCGTCGTCCTCGCGGCCCGGCTTCTCGTCGCTCACTGCGCCTCGCTCGCCTCGTCGTGGTGGCCTCTCCCGCGAGGGCCGTCGGTCGGTGGTGCCGTGTCCTGCTGGCAGGGGTGACAGGACTTGAACCTGCAGCCTGCGGTTTTGGAGACCGCTGCTCTGCCAATTGAGCTACACCCCTATGCCCTGCCGGGCACCGGAGCGTCTCGCCGCCACGGCGACCTCGACCCCCGGACGGGGATCCGGGGCACGCCGGTGGCGGGGTCAACAGGCCCCGGTGAAGCCAGTGTACGGGACCGGACCGGGGAGGAGCGAACGTCCCACCGGCCCCACCCCTCGCGGGGCCCCGCCGCCGGGCCCCCCGACCGTTCGGGACCGGGCGGGCGGCCCGGGGGCCGTGGTCTTTGACACCATGACCCCATGACCGACGCCTCCGCCACGGAGCCCGCCGCCCGCTCGACCGAGCTGCCGCCCGCCGCGCGCCGCATCTCCCGCCGCATCGGCGCCATCGCCGAGTCCGCGACGCTCGCCGTGGACGCGAAGGCCAAGGCCCTCAAGGCCGCCGGGAAGCCGGTGATCGGGTTCGGCGCCGGTGAGCCGGACTTCCCCACGCCGGACTACGTCGTCGAGGCCGCCATCACCGCCGCACGGACGCCGGCGATGCACCGGTACACCCCCGCCGGCGGGCTGCCGGCCCTCAAGGAGGCGATCGTCGCCAAGACCGCGCGCGACTCCGGGCTGCGGATCACCCCCGCCCAGGTGCTGGTCACCAACGGCGGCAAGCAGGCGGTCTACGAGGCGTTCGCGACGATGCTCGACCCCGGCGACGAGGTCATCGTGCCCGCGCCCTACTGGACCACCTACCCCGAGGCCATCCGCCTGGCCGGCGGCGTCCCGGTGCCGGTCGTGGCCGACGAGCAGAGCGGCTACCTGGTGTCGGCCGCCCAGCTCGAGGCCGTCCGCACCCCGCGCACGAAGGCCCTGCTCTTCTGCTCGCCCTCCAACCCCACCGGCGCGGTGTACCCGGCGGAGCAGGTGGAGGAGATCGGCCGCTGGGCGCTCGAGGCCGGCCTGTGGGTGCTCACCGACGAGATCTACGAGCACCTCACCTACGCCGGGGCGACGGCACCCTCGATGCCGGTCCTGGTCCCCGAGCTCGCCGACCGGTGCGTCGTGGTGAACGGGGTCGCCAAGACGTACGCGATGACCGGCTGGCGGGTGGGCTGGATCGTCGGCCCGGCCGACGTGGTCAAGGCCGCGACCAACCTCCAGTCCCACGCGACCTCCAACGTCGCCAACGTCTCCCAGGCCGCGGCCGTCGCAGCGCTGAACGGGGACCTCTCCGCGGTGGCCACCATGCGGGAGGCGTTCGACCGCCGCCGGCAGACCATCGTCTCGATGCTGCGCGAGATCCCCGGCGTCGCCTGCCCCGAGCCGCAGGGCGCCTTCTACGTCTACCCGTCCGTGAAGGGGCTGCTCGGCCGTCCGATCGGTGGCCGCACCGCCGGCACCAGTGCGGAACTGGCCGAGCTGATCCTGGAGCAGGCCGAGGTGGCGGTCGTGCCCGGAGAGGCGTTCGGGACGCCCGGCTACGTCCGGATGTCCTACGCCCTGGGTGACGACGACCTGGTCGAGGGCGTCAGCCGCATGCAGCGGCTGCTCGGTCAGGCGGACTGAGGAGGGGCCCGGACCGGCGCCGTCAGTGGGGCAGGTCCGCCTCGTCCAGGGCCGCGGCCCGGGCGGGGAGGGCCGGCGCCGGTGTCAGGGGAGCCGGACGACCGCGCGGGCCAGGGACAGCACCTTCTCGCCGTCGCTGGTGACCGCCAGGTCGACCCGCGCCCGGCCGTCGTCCAGGAGGGCGGCGACCGTGCCCCGCACGGTCAGCTCCGCGCCGGCGTCGTCGTCGGGGACGACCACCGGCCGCCCGAACCGGACCTGGTACTCGACGAGCGCCGCCGGGTCCCCCGTCCAGCCGGTGACCGCCCGCGCGGCGAGCGCCATGGTGAACATGCCGTGGGCGATGACGCCGGGCAGGCCGACCTCGCGGGCCACCCGCTCGTTCCAGTGGATGGGATTGAAGTCGCCGGAGGCGCCGGCGTAGCGGACCAGGTCCGCCCGGGTGATCCGGACGACCAGCTCCGGGAGCTCGGTCCCGACCGCC
The DNA here is from genome assembly GCF_054051015.1 of Blastococcus sp. SYSU DS0616. NCBI lineage: Bacteria > Bacillati > Actinomycetota > Actinomycetes > Geodermatophilales > Geodermatophilaceae > Blastococcus > Blastococcus sp. SYSU DS0616. Next base: position 112,019 of record NZ_JBJHAJ010000010.1, on the reverse strand, counting down.
ACGGTCATGCCGCACCTCGCGCGACGAGCATCGAGGTGGCCGTGCAGACCGCCTCGCCGTCCTCCGTGGCCAGCTCCACCCTCGCCGTCAGCAGGTCGTTGCCGGCGACGGTGCGGGCGGCGTCGATGGTGGTGGTCGCGACCAGCCGGTCGCCGGCCCGGATGGGGCGGTGGTGGACGAACTTCTGCTCGCCGTGGACGACCCGGCTGTAGTCCAGCCCCACCTCGGGGTCGCCGAGCACCACGAACGCCGCCTCCAGGCTCACCACGATGGCGAAGGTGGGCGGCGCGATGACGTCGGGGTGGCCGGCCGCCCGGGCCGCGTCGACGTCGCGGTGCACCGCGTCCTCGGCACCGACGGCGGTGGCGAACTCGGCGATCTTGGCCCGCCCGACCTCGTAGACGGCAGAGGGCGGGTAGCTGCGCCCGACCAGTTCCCGGTCCAGCGCCATGCTCCCGCCCTCTCGCTCAGCTGCCGCGGACCGTCAGCGGGTCTCGCGGTGCAGCGTGTGCTTGCGCTCGCGCGGGCAGTACTTCATCAGCTCGAGCCGGTCGGGGTCGTTCCGCCGGTTCTTGCGCGTGATGTAGTTGCGGTTCTTGCACTCCTGGCAGGCCAGGGTGATCTTCGGACGGACGTCGGTGGCTGCCACGGGAGCGCTCCTAGCCTTGTGGGACAGGACCCGGGACCGGGCCCTGCTGCCGCACCGGCCAGGTGGCCGACACGGCGACGGACCCCGGAGTGCGGGGTCCGTCGGGAGTAGCGGTGACCGGACTTGAACCGGTGACACAGCGATTATGAGCCGCTTGCTCTACCAGGCTGAGCTACACCGCCGGGGTGACCGCCCGGGCCGGTCTCGCGACAGGACCGGTAGGTCAGGTTACTGCCAGAGCCCCTTTACGGAATCGAACCGTAGACCTTCTCCTTACCATGGAGACGCTCTGCCGACTGAGCTAAAGGGGCGTGCTCCGAGGAGCCATCGAAGACTGTACCCGATGCCTCCGGCCCCCCTGCAGGGGCCTGCCGCGAGCACCCGGACGTGCTGGAACGGCCCCGCGCCAGGGGCCCGGCGCGAGCTCGCGAGCGGTGGGGGGACGCGGGGTCCTTCGTCAGGTCCGGACGTACAGGCGGCGGTGGGTGGTCCCCGGTGCGGCGGAGCGCACGCCGGTCCGGGCGAGCAACCACTTCTCCAGCCGGTCCTCGGGCAGCGGCCGGCTGATCAGGAAGCCCTGCAGCTTGTCGCAGCCCATGGCGATCAGCTGGTTGCGCGTCATCTCGTCCTCGACGCCTTCCGCCACCACGCACAGCCCCAGGTTGTGGGCCAGCTCGATGATCGAGCGCGCGATGAACGACTCCCCCTGACTGGTGGCCATGGTGAGCACGAAGGACTTGTCGATCTTCAGCTCGTCGATGGGCAGCTGCCGGAGCTGGGAGAGCGACGAGTAGCCGGTGCCGAAGTCGTCCATGGACAGCCGGAGCCCCAGGTCGTGCAGGTTGTCCAGGACCGAGCTCTCCCGCACCGAGTCGTTCACGACGCTGCTCTCGGTCAGTTCCAGGATCAGCAGCTCGCCGGGGACGTCGTGCCGCTCCAGCGCACCGCGGATCCGCTCGACGAGGTCGGGCTCGCTCAGCGAGCACGCGGAGACGTTGACCGCGACCGACAGCGAGATGCCCTGGTCCAGCCAGCGCCGGCACCGCGCGAGCGCGAGCTCCAGGACGTGGTCGGTGACCGCCCCGATCCGGCCGATCTGCTCGGCCAGCCCGATCACGTCCTCGGGCGGGATGCTGCCGTAGCGCGGGTGGGTCCAGCGCACGAGCGTCTCCACCGACACGATGTCGGAGGTCTGCGCGTCGATGACCGGCTGGAAGACGACGTCGATGTGCCCGTCGGCCATCGCCTGCTCGAGCTCGGTGCCCAGCTGCAGGCGGCGCAGGCTCTGCTGGTCCAGCACCGGGTGGTAGCTGGCCACGCCACCGGCCTCCCCGGCCGCCAGCAGGGCGACGTCGGCGCGCTGCATGAGCGCGCCGGCGTCGGTGCCGTGCACCGGTGCGGCGGCGACGCCGATGGTCAGCGAGACCTCCAGGTCGAGGCCGGCCACCCGGACCCGCGTGGCCGCGGCCTCGCGCAGCCGCCGGGCCGCCTGCTCGGTGGCGGCCAGGGAGAGACCGGGCAGCAGGACGGCGAACTGCTCCCGCTCCATGCGGGCCAGGAGCGCGCGCGGCGGGGCGTGCTCGCGGAGCAGCCCGGCGGTGACCAGCAGCAGCTCGTCGCTGGCGGCGTGCCCGAGGGTGTCGGTGACGTCGGCGTAGGTGCCGAGCGAGGCGAGGATGAGGCCGGCTTGGCCGCCCTCGGGGTCCTCGGCCACCAGGGCCTCGATCTCCGCGGCGAGCCGCTGGCGGTTCGGCAGGCCGGTGAGCCGGTCGTGGTCGGCGTCGAAGCGGATGCGGGTGAGCAGCTGCTGCTGCCGGATCGCGGCGTTGATGTGGGTGAGCATCGACTCCAGGGCGCCGCGCTCGCTGCTGCCGAAGGAGACGGCGTCGCTGCGCCGGTCGCACACCTCCAGGTAGCCCGGCTCGCCGGCGGCCGTGGTCACCGGCGCCGCGAGCAGCTCGGCGACCCCCCGCCGGGCGAGAGCCGCCGCCTCGACCTCGTCGGCGCGGCCGGCCGCGACGTGGATCGCCCCGGCCGAGGCGACCGCGCGACGGCGCAGCACGTCGTCGGGGTCGCCCGGCCCGTCGTACCAGTCGGCACCGCCCTCGGTGGCGACGACCAGCCGCGGCCCCTCGTCGAGGTAGGGCGGCAGCCACAGGGCGACCCGCTCGGCGTTGAGGAGCTCCTGCACCGCCTGCACGATCCGCCGGGTTCCCGACTCGTCGGGCTGCACCTGCTCCACCCGGCGGGCGAAGGCGTAGACCCGCTCCAGGGACTGGCTCTCCCGGGTGACCTCGGCGAACCGGCGGTAGAGCAGCACGAGCGCGACCACGAGTGGGGTGAGGATGACCGCGGCCCACAGGGTGGTGTCCAGCAGCAGCAGGATGGCCAGGCCGATGACGACGGCCAGCGGCTGGACGACGACGACGGGCACGAAGAGGCTCGTCCAGACCGAACGTCCGGGATACCCCTGGGTCAGGGTGATGGCCCCGGCCACCATGCCGGCCCCCACGACGTTGGCCGCGAAGACGGCCAGCAAGCAGGACGCCCACGTCAGCGGATCCCTGATGTCACCCGCCGGGAGCAGTTCCAGCACCCCGATGGCGACCGCGCTGTCGATGACCGCCACGGCGACGTTGAACACGATCTTGGGCCGCGGATAGCGCTGGATCGCCAGGACGGTGCCGACGGCCAGGGCGCGGGTGACGGCGGTCCAGACCCCGCCCACCACGAGGAGCGCGATGACGAAGGCCACCTCGCTCGCCGAGTTGACGAAGCTGTGCCGCCGGAACTCGACGTGGACGTTGACCCACTCGGCGAGCATCGCGGCCAGCAGGACCGCGACGAGGACCCGACCATCGACCGCGAGCGGTTCCCGCGCCAACACGGCGGCGCCCGCCGGGACGGCGACCACCAGGGCGAGGGTCGCGACCGCCCAGGGACTGCGGACGGTACGCGGGCGTGTACGCTCACGAACGTCCTGCTCAGCCACGTGCACGGCACTCCCCGGGTCGTCGGGCGGGCGAAGGCTAGCAGCGGTGTCGATCACCGCCACCCTCCCCGCACCCGGGAGAGCGACCCGTCCACCACGGTCATCGGCACGCGGCACCCCGGACATGAGTGCGGGGCAGCCGGCCCATCGGACCGACTGCCCCGCACGAAGTCCGGCGACCGGGCGCCGCGGAGGCTCAGGCCTCGTTGCGGCCCCACTTGACACCGCGGCCCCACTTCACACCGCGGCCCCACTTCACACCCCGGGTACCGATCTCACGCTGCGTGCTGCTGTTCATGGCGCCTCCCTCGTGGCACGACTGTTGGCTGTTGCGGCAGCCATCCGCGCGCGGGGCAGGGCGTCGTCGAATACGGACCGCGCGGGTGACACTCCTTCCCGTCACCGGCCGCCACAAGCATCTCGATCACGACACGCCGCGTGACCCGTCGTGTCGTCACCAGCCGCCACGCTGATCACACGACGCGTGATTTGGCCCCTCCTCCGCCGACCGCGTGCGCGGACCGGCAGTTCCAGCCGCGGATCCTGCCGGTCCGCGCACACTGCGCACCCGCGCAGACGCACGGGCGTGCACGAGGACGGGTGAACCGTCCTCCGCGGTGGTCCACAGATCGTGTCGACGCCCCGCGGACGCCGGGGTGCACGCGCTTACGCTGCCGCGCGTGCACCCCGGCCCGGACGACCGCGAGCGCGGCTCGACGCTGCCGTTCGTGCTGGTGTGCTGGCTCGTCGCGGCGCTGATGGCCTTCGGGGCGATCGCCGCCTCCGATGCCTTCCTCGAACAGCAGTCCGTGCAGTCGGTCTGCGACGGCGCCGCCCTGGCCGCGGCCAACCAGGCCGACGAGGCGGTGGTCTACGCGCACGGGGTGGGGACCGAGCTCCCGCTCGGCCGCGCCGCCGCGCAGACGGCGGTCGCCGACCAGCTCGCCGACGGGGGGCTCGCACTGGACAGCTGGACCGCCGAGACCGACGGGGCCGAGGTGACGGTGCGGTGCACCCGCCACGTCGACATCGCGTTCGGCTGGCTCTTCCTGGGTGGTCAGCAGCTGGAGCGCACCGCCGTCTCCAGCGCCCGGGCTCCCACGGCGCCCTGACCCCGGTACGCGAACGGCCCCCGACCTGGTGGTCGGGGGCCGTCGTACCGGGCGTGGCGGGTGAAGGATTCGAACCTTCGAAGGCTAAGCCGACGGATTTACAGTCCGCTCCCATTGGCCACTCGGGCAACCCGCCGTGTTTGGTACCGGGAGAGAGTAACAAGAGGACGGACCCACGGGTGACGGGTCCCCGGCGCGCCGGGGCCCGTCCGGCATGAGAGGAGAGACATGGCCGACGCATCGTTCGACGTCGTGAGCAAGGTCGACCGGCAGGAGGTCGACAACGCCCTCAACCAGACGGGCAAGGAGCTCTCGCAGCGCTTCGACTTCCGCGGCACCAACGCCACCATCGCGTGGGCCGGGGAGGAAGGCGTGACCCTCCAGGCGGACACCGAGGAGCGGGTCTCGGCCGCGCTCGAGGTGTTCAAGGAGAAGCTGGTCAAGCGGGGCATCTCGCTCAAGGTGCTGGACGCCGGCGAGCCGCAGTCCTCGGGGAAGAGCTACAAGATCGGTGCGACGATCAAGCAGGGCATCGAGTCCGACGTCGCGAAGAAGATCGCCAAGCTGATCCGCGACGAGGGCCCCAAGGGCGTGCAGGCGCAGATCCAGGGCGACCAGCTGCGGGTCAGCGGCAAGAAGCGCGACGACCTGCAGGCGGTGCAGCAGCTCCTCCGCGGGGCCGACCTCGACGTCGCCCTGCAGTTCGACAACTACCGGTGACCTGATGGAACGGCCCCCTCGCAGGGACCGGCGGCGCGCAGAGCGTGGCGTGGGGAGCGAGGGGGCCCTTCTACCGGCCGAGCTCGCGGGCCATCTGCTCCAGCCGGGCGATCCGCTGCGGCATGGGCGGGTGGCTGGCGAACAGCGACGCCATGCCCGCCCCGCGGAACGGGTTCGCGATCATCAGGTGGCTCTGGGTGACCAGCCGGTCCTCCTGCGGCAGCGGCCGGGCCGCCGTCCCCCGCTCGATCACCCGCAGCGCGTCGGCCAACGCGAGCGGGTCCTGCGACAGCTGGGCGCCCGAGGCGTCGGCCTGGTACTCCCGGCTGCGGCTGATCGCCATCTGCACCACGCCGGCGGCGATCGGCCCGAGGAGCATCAGCAGCAGGCCGCCGAGGGCGTTGCCGCCGCCGCGGTCGTCGGACCGGCCGCCGAACAACGAGGCGAACATCGCCATGTGGGCCAGGTAGGTGATCACCGTGGCCATGGCGCCGGCCACCGAGCTGATCAGGATGTCGCGGTTGTAGACGTGCGAGAGCTCGTGCGCGAGCACCCCCCGCAGCTGGCGCCGGTCGAGCAGCTCGAGGATGCCCTGGGTGACGCAGACGGCCGCGTGGCGCGGGTTGCGGCCGGTGGCGAACGCGTTGGGCTGGTTCGTCGGGCTCACGTAGAGACGGGGCATGGGCTGCCGCGCCTCCGTCGCGAGCTCGCGCACGATCGCGTACAGCTGCGGCGCCTGCGTCTCGGTCACCGGGAAGGCCCGCATCGCCCGCAGTGCCAGCTTGTCCGAGTTGAAGTAAGCGAAGCCGTTCACCCCGAGGGCGACCACCAGCGCGATGAACAGCCCGCCGTTGCCGCCGATCGCGTAGCCGGCGACGAGGATCAGCCCGCCCATGGCGCCCAGGAGGACGGCGGTCTTCAGTCCGTTGTTCCAGCGCTGCACGTCCGGTCCAACGCCGTCCCGGGAGCGCCCGTTCCCGGACGACGGACGCGCCCTCCCCCGGCGGAATGACCGCGCCACCGCAGCGGTTCCTCCTTCCGGACGCGGTGACATCTCGCCGCTGCGGCGTGTCCGGTTGCACATCCCGGCCGTGTACACGCGCACGTAACCTCGCCCGGTGGAGGTAGACCGCTGATGACTGGCACCAATCCGACCGTCGCGCCGTCGAGCTCGAACGGCGCCCCGGCCACCCCGGTGTCCGGCTCCGCTCCCGGTGGGCTCGTCAAGAGCGTCGTGGAGCTCGACCGCGTCGTCATCCGGCTGGCCGGTGACTCCGGCGACGGCATGCAGCTGACCGGCAACCGGTTCACCAGCGAGACGGCGTCGTTCGGCAACGACCTCAAGACGCTGCCGAACTTCCCCGCCGAGATCCGCGCGCCGACGGGGACCCTGCCGGGCGTCAGCTCCTTCCAGCTGCAGTTCGCCGACCACGACGTCATGACGCCGGGTGACGCCCCGGACGTGCTCGTGGCGATGAACCCGGCTGCGCTCAAGGCCAACCTCGGCGAACTGCCCGGCGGCGGCCTGCTGATCGTCGACTCCGACGAGTTCACCCCGCGCAACCTGGCGAAGGTCGGCTACGCGACCAACCCGCTGGAGGACGGCTCGCTCGAGGGGTGGCAGACCGTCAGCGTCCCGCTGACCTCGATGACCCTCGACGCGCTCGCCGACTCGGGCCTCGGCAAGAAGGAGGCCGAGCGCAGCAAGAACATGTTCACCCTCGGCCTGCTGAGCTGGATGTACCACCGGCCCACCGAGGGCACGGTCCGCTTCCTCGAGCGCCAGTTCCGCCGCAAGCCGGAGATCGCCGCGGCGAACATCGCCGCGTTCCGCGCCGGCTACAACTACGGCGACACCACCGAGGCCTTCGCCGTCTCCTACGAGATCAAGCCCGCCCCGATGAAGCCGGGCCGCTACCGGAACATCTCCGGCAACCAGGCGCTCGCCCTCGGCCTCGTCGCCGCCGGCCAGCGCTCGGGGCTCCCGGTGTTCCTCGGCGCGTACCCGATCACCCCGGCGTCGGACATCCTCCACGAGCTGTCCCGGCACAAGGCCTTCGGCGTGCGCACCTTCCAGGCCGAGGACGAGATCGCCGGCATCGGTGCGGCCCTCGGCGCCTCCTTCGGCGGCGCGCTGGGCATCACGACGACGTCGGGCCCCGGTGTGGCGCTCAAGGCCGAGACCATCGGTTTGGCGGTCATGACCGAGCTGCCGCTGGTCATCGTCGACGTCCAGCGCGGTGGCCCCTCCACCGGCCTGCCGACGAAGACCGAGCAGTCGGACCTGCTGCAGGCGATGTTCGGCCGCAACGGCGAGGCCCCGATCCCGGTCATCGCCCCGCGCTCCCCCGGTGACTGCTTCGACGCCGCCGTGGAGGCCGCGCGGATCGCGCTCGCCTACCGGACGCCGGTCATGCTGCTGTCGGACGGCTACCTCGCCAACGGCGCCGAGCCGTGGGCGATCCCGGACGCCGACTCGCTGCCCGACCTCACCGGGTCGGTGGCCTTCGCCACCGAGCCCAACGGCGAGGACGGCGAGTTCCTCCCCTACCTCCGCGACCCCGAGACCCTGGCGCGCGCCTGGGCGATCCCGGGCACCGCGGGCATGCAGCACCGGATCGGCGGGCTGGAGAAGGCCGACAGGACCGGCAACATCTCCTACGACCCGGCCAACCACGACTTCATGACCCGCACCCGGCAGGCGAAGATCGACGGCATCGCCGCGTCGATCCCGGCCACCGACGTCGACGACCCCGACGGCGACGCGCGCGTCGCCGTCATCGGGTGGGGCTCCACCTACGGCCCGATCGGCGCCGCCTGCCGGCGGATCCGGAGCTCCGGCCGGAAGGTCGCCCAGCTCCACCTGCGGCACATCAACCCGTTCCCCGCCGACCTCGGCGAGGTGCTGGCCCGGTACGACCGGGTCATCTGCCCGGAGATGAACCTCGGGCAGCTGGCCCTGCTGCTGCGCGCGAAGTACCTGGTGGACGTGCAGAGCCACACCCAGGTGCGCGGGCTGCCCTTCCGCGCGGCCGAGCTGGCCGCGGTGATCCAGGACGCCATCGACAGCACCACCGCACCCCTGAACGGAGCACCGCAGTGACCACCGTCGAACTCGGCATGCCGGACGCACCGACCCCCATCGACGCCGCCATCGCCCGCTCGCTCGAGCAGCACGGCCCCAAGCAGACCGAGCTCAAGGGCAAGGACTTCAAGACCGACCAGGAGGTCCGCTGGTGCCCCGGCTGCGGTGACTACGTCATCCTGAACGCGGTCCAGAGCTTCCTGCCGAGCCTGGGCATCGCCCGCGAGGACATGGTCATCGTGTCGGGCATCGGCTGCTCGTCGCGCTTCCCGTACTACATGAACACCTACGGGATGCACTCGATCCACGGCCGCGCCCCGGCGATCGCGACCGGCCTCGCCGCCTCACGCCCCGACCTCTCGGTGTGGGTCGTCACCGGCGACGGCGACGCGCTCTCCATCGGCGGCAACCACCTGATCCACGCGCTGCGGCGGAACGTCAACATGACGATCCTGCTGTTCAACAACCGGATCTACGGGCTCACCAAGGGCCAGTACTCGCCCACCTCCGAGGTCGGGAAGGTCACCAAGTCCACGCCGATGGGCTCGCTGGACCACCCGTTCAACCCGGTGTCGCTCGCCATCGGCGCGGACGCCACCTTCGTCGGCCGGGCGATGGACTCCGACCGCAAGGGCCTCACCGAGGTGCTGCGGCAGGCCGCGGAGCACCAGGGCACCTCGCTGGTGGAGATCTACCAGAACTGCAACATCTTCAACGACGGCGCGTTCGAGCTGCTGAAGGACCCGGCGACGGGCCCGATGTGGACGATCCCGCTCGTCCACGGCGAGCCGCTGGTGTTCGGCCCGGACGGCGCCTCGTGCGTGGTCCGCGACGACTTCGGGGGGCTGCGCATCGCCGAGACCAACCAGGTCGACGCGAGCGAGATCGTGGTGCACGACGCGACCCGCGAGGACCCGTCCTACGCGTTCGCGCTGTCCCGGCTGTCCACGCAGGACCTCCGGTACACCCCGATGGGCGTGTTCCGGAAGGTGGCGAAGCCGAGCTACGAGGCGATGATGTCCGAGCAGCTGCACGAGGCCCGGCTGCAGGGCCCCGGCGACCTCGACGCCCTGCTGGCCGGTGGGGACACCTGGGAGGTCAAGGCCTAGGAGGACCCCGTTCCGCGCGCACGGCCCGCCTCCCGCCCGGGAGGCGGGCCGTGCTGCGTCCGGGGCGGATCAGCGCCGGCCGTTCTCCCGCAGCACGTCGGTGAGCACCGGCAGGGCCCGGTGGAGCTGCTCCCGCGTCGGCGCGGCGAAGCCGAGCACCAGCCCGGCCCGGCCATCGTCCACCAGCGCGTGCCGGGCCAGCCCGTCGACGGCGATCCCCCGCGCCGCGGCCGCCGCGCGCACCGCCTCCTCCGCGGCGGTGCCGGGCAGCGGCACGAGGACGTGCGCCCCGGCGGCGTCCCCCTCCACCCGGCACCCGGCCGCCGCGACCGCGGCCCGCACCTCGCCCGCCCGCGCGACCAGTTCACGGCGCAGGCGGCGCAGATGCCGGGCGAGGTCCCCGGAGGCCGTGAACCCCGCGAAGACCCGCTGACCGGCGCGCGCGGGCCGGGTGCCGGTGGCGGTGCGGCGGAGCAGCAGTTCCGCCCGCAGCGGTTCGGGCGCCACCATCCAGCCGACGCCGAGGGTGGGGCTGAGGATCTTGCTCGTCGTGCCCAGGTGCACCACGACGTCAGGCCCCAGCGCGCCCAGCAGCGGCAGCGGGGCGACGTCGTAGCGCAGCTCCCCGTCGTAGTCGTCCTCCACCACCCACCACCCCTCGGCGCGGGCCCGGGCGACCAGCGCGAGCCGGCGCGCGGCCGACATCCGGCGGCCGAGCGGGTACTGGTGGGCCGGCGTGCAGTAGACGGCGGCCACCCCGGACGGGAGCGCGTCGACGATCAGGCCGTCGTCGTCGACCGCGGCCGGGACGACCTCGACGCCGGCATCGCGCAGCGCACCGACGACGCGCTGGTAGCCAGGGTCCTCGACCGCCACCCGGCTGCCCGGCGGCAGCGCGCGCGCCACCTCCCCCACCGCCGCCGAGGTGCCGGCGGTGGCCAGCACCTCCTCCGGGCCGGCGGCCAGGCCCCGGTGCCGCAGGAGGTGCTCACCCACCGCCGATCGGAACGCGGGGTCACCGGCGGCGTCCGGGCGGGCGTCGGGCGCCTCGTCGCCCGCGGCCCGCCAGGCCCGCCGCCAGGCCGCCCGGTCGAGGACCTGCAGGCACGGCGACCCCGCCCGCAGGTCGACCAGCGCCGGTGCGGCCGGCGAGCGGACGGCCGGAGCGGGAGCCGCCGCGGGCGCCGCCGTCACCGCGCCGAGGACGTACGTGCCCGCGCCCCGGCGTCCGCCGAGCCATCCCTCGGCCAGCAGCTGGTCGTAGGCGGCGACGGTCACCGTGCGGCTCACCCGCAGCGCCGCGGCGAACGCCCGCGTCGACGGCAGCCGGTCCCCGGGGCGCAGCGTCCCGTCGGCGGCGGCGGTGCGCAGCGCCTCGGCCAGCTGGACCGACAGCGGCGTGCCCGAGCTGCGGTCGAGCAGCACCGGGGGGAGGTCGACCACGGTGCTCCTGCCGCCGACGAAGTGGACTGCCGGGAATCTAGCGGATTGGTCGTTCCGGAGGACCACCTGCGCCGTCCAGGATCGACGTCGTGGACACCGCCCCGCCGCTCTCCCCCACCGACCGCAGCACCGTCCGCCGGGGCGCGAAGCGCGCCCGCACCGACCGGGCCGACCTCTACGCCGTGCTCGACGCCGGCCTGATCGGCCATCTCGGCGTGCAGCTGGGCGACGCCCCGGTCGTGCTGCCGACGGGCTACGGCCGGCGCGGGGACACCCTCTACCTGCACGGCTCGACGGGGGCCGCGACGCTGCGGGGCGCGGCCGCGGGCGCGCCGGTCTGCTTCACCGTGACCCACCTGGACGGGATCGTCTACGCGCGCTCGGCCTTCCACCACTCGGTCAACTACCGCTGCGCGGTCGTGCACGGGCGGGCCCGCCTGGTGCAGGACCCGGACGAGCGGCTGCTCGGCCTGGAGGTGCTCACCGAGCACCTGGCGCCCGGATCCTGGACGGCGACCCGCCGGCCCGACCGCAGGGAGCTGGCCGCCACCGCGGTGCTGGCCCTCGACCTCGCCGAGGCGAGCGTGAAGATCCGCACCGGCCCGCCGGGGGACGACGAGCGCGACATCGAGGGCGCGGCGGCCCCGGACCCGGTGTGGGCCGGCGTCCTGCCCGTCCGGACGGTGCTGGGCGAGCCGGAGCCCTGCCCCCTGCTGCCCGCCGGGACCACCGTCCCCCTGCGGGTGACCGGCCGGGTCCTCAGCCCTGCGGGGTGACGCGGAGCAACTGGTCTCGGCCGCCGCCGTTGTCGGTGGTCACGTACAGCGCACCGTCGGTGCCCTGCTCGACGGTGCGGATGCGCCCGTAGGTGCCGTCCAGCTCGGGCAGCCGGAACTGCTCGACGAGGGCGCCGGCCTCGTCCAGGCGCAGCGCCAGCACGTGCTGCCCGCGCAGCGCGCCGAGCAGGAGCAGCCCGTCGTAGTCGCCCCACTGGTCCCCGTCGAGGAACGTGCCGTCGCTCGGGGCGATGGGCGGGGCGCCCGAGTCCCAGACCGCCGGGACCGCCCCCTCGATCTCCGGGTCGGTCATCGGCACGCTCTCGTCGTAGCCCCCGCCGCCCACGGGGTCCCAGCCGTAGTTGGCGCCGGGGCGCAGCAGGTTGACCTCGTCGTTCCGGTCGGGCCCGTGCTCGACCGAGTAGACCTGATCCGTGCCCGGCCGCCGGGCCAGGCCCTGGACGTTGCGGTGCCCGTAGGTCCAGATCAGGTCGGCCGCACCGTCGTCCGGAGCGACGAAGGGGTTGTCCGGCGGAGCCTGGCCGGTGGCGGGGTCGGCGCGGAGCACCTTGCCGGCCAGCGAGCCGAGGTCCTGGGGGTGGGTGCCGACCGCGTTGTCCCCGGTGCCGACCAGCAGCGCGCCGTCCGGCCCGAACTCGAGCCGGCAGCCGCCGTGTCGGCCGCTGCGCTCGTTGAGCGGGATGCCACCGATCAGCGGGTCGTCGACCCGGGTGGCGGACGACCAGTCGCCCGCCACCGTCCAGGCGACGACGCCGATGAACCCCTCCCGATCCCCCTGGCACGTGTAGAACCGCCGGTTCCCGGCGAACGCCGGGTCCAGCGCCAGGCCCATCAGGCCGGTCTCCCCCGCCACGAACAGGTCACCGAGGTCGGCCTGCACCTCCCGCACGGTGCCGTCCGGGAGCACCGCCGTGAAGCCGCCCGCGCGCTCGTCGAGCAGCAGGGTGCCGTCCTCGCTCTGGGCGACGTCCCAGGGGTGGTCGAGCCCGTCGGCCACCACCTCGACCTGCAGCGACGGGGCGCCGGTGGGAGCCGAGGTGGTCGGGGGCGTCGAGACCGAGCCGGCGTCCTCCTCCGCCCCGCCCGAGCACGCGGTGAGCAGGAGGGCGGCCCCCATGCAGCAGAAGGACCTCGCCCCTCTCACCCCTCGCACGCTCCGGGCGAGCCTTCGGGCGAGCCCGCGCTCGCCGACTTCGGAGGGCATGGGGGTCCTTCCGCTAGCTGGTGCGCGTGACCACGTAGTCGCACAGCGCCGAGAGCGCGTCGCGCACCTCACCGGCCGGGACGTCGTCCAGCCGGCCGCGCGCCCGATCGGCGTACTCCCGCAGCACGTCGGTGGCGCGGGCCAGCGACCGGGAGGACCGGAGCAGCGCGAGCGCCTCGGCGTGCTCGGCGTCGTCGGTGACCGGGCCGGCGACCAGCTCGCGGAGCCGGGCCTCCGCGGGGTCGTCGCCGGCCAGCGCGAACAGCACCGGCAGGGTGGCGATCCCCTCGCGGAGGTCGGTGCCCGGCGACTTCCCGGAGACGTCGTCGGTGCTGACGATGTCGATCAGGTCGTCGGAGATCTGGAAGGCGACGCCGACCTCCTCGCCGAACTCGGTCAGCGCCGCCACGAGGTCGTCGTCCACGCCGGAGAATGAGGCCCCGAAACGGGCCGACGTCGCCACCAGCGAGCCGGTCTTGTCGGCGAGCACCTGCAGGTAGTGGGCGATCGCGTCGTCGCCGGGCTGGGCGCCGACGGTCTCCTTGATCTGCCCGGTGACCAGGCGCTCGAAGGTCCGCGCCTGGACCCGCACGGCCTCGGGACCCAGGTCGGCGAGGATGTCCGACGCCCGGGCGAAGAGCAGGTCGCCGGTCAGGATGGCGATGCTGTTGCTCCACCGGCTGTTCGCGCTGGGGGCGCCCCGGCGCACGGCGGCCTCGTCCATGACGTCGTCGTGGTACAGCGTGGCGAGGTGGGTGAGCTCGCAGACCACGGCGCCCTGCGTGACCTCCGCGGCGGACGGATCGCCCAGCTGGGCGGCCAGGAGCGCCAGCATCGGCCGGAACCGCTTGCCGCCGGCGGCCATGAGGTGACCGGCGGCCTCCCGCACGAACGGGTGCTCGCTGCCCACGGCGACGGCCAGCTCGGCCTCCACCCGGGCCAGCCCGTCGGCCAGCGCCTCCCCGAGGTCGCCCTCGGGGAGCCAGGGGCCGATGGTCGACGCCGGGGTGGAGATCCGGTGCCAGACCTCGGTGGGGGTGCCGTCGGCTGCAGCACGGGCTCCGGTCATATCAACCGACGAATCTAGCCGCCTGCTCGGCGAGGTCGAGCACCGCCCCGGGCAGGACGCCGAGCGCGAGGGTCACGGCCGCGGTCACCGCGAGCACGATCGTCGTCGGGAGCCCGGGCACCCCCACCGTCGGGCCGTCGACGACCGGCTCGGAGAAGTACATGAGCACGATGACCCGGAGGTAGAAGAAGGCCGCCACCGCGCTGGCCAGCAACGCCACCAGCGCCAGCGGCCAGGCGCCCTGCTCGATCGCGGCGCGGAAGACCGCGAACTTGCCGGTGAACCCGGCGGTGAGCGGGATCCCGGCCAGCGCCAGCAGGAAAAGGGTCATGATCGCGGCCGTGACCGGGGAGCGCGCGCCCAGCCCCGCCCACTGCGACAGGTGGCTCGCCTCGCCGTCGCCGTCCCGCACGAGGGTCAGGACGGCGAAGGCGCCGAGCGTGGTGATGCCGTAGGCCAGCAGGTAGAACATCGTGGCGGACAGGCCGGAGCCGCCGCCGTCGGCGCCGAGGCCGATGACGCCGGTGAGCAGGAAGCCTGCGTGCGCCACCGAGGAGTAGGCGAGCATGCGCTTGAGGTCGGTCTGGGTCAGCCCGAGGATCGCGCCCACGACCATGGAGACGATGGCCGCGGCGTAGATCAGCGGCCGCCAGGTCCACTCCACGGGGCCGAACGCGACGTAGAGCAGGCGCAGGATCGCGCCGAAGGCCGCAACCTTGGTGCAGGCCGCCATGAAGGCGGTGACCGGCGTCGGGGCGCCCTGGTAGACGTCGGGCGTCCAGGCGTGGAACGGCGCCACGCTGGCCTTGAAGAGCAGGCCGACGACCAGCAGCGCCAGGCCCAGGACCAGCAGGACACCGCCGCCGTCCACGGTCGCGACGTCCCGGATGTCGCTGAGCCGGACGCTGCCGACCGCGCCGTAGACCAGCGCCAGGCCGTACAGGAAGAAGGCCGAGGCGAAGGCGCCCAGCAGGAAGTACTTGACCGCCGCCTCCTGGGAGAGCAGCCGGCGCCGCCGGGCCATCCCGCTGATCAGGTACAGCGGCAGGCTGAGCACCTCCAGCGCCACGAACATGACCAGCAGGTCGTTCGCCGCGACGAACAGCATCATGCCGCCGAGCGCGAAGGTGGCCAGCGGGTAGACCTCGGTCTGCACCCGGGGCACCGTGGCCAGCTCCCGGTCGCGCGGGCTGCCCGCGGGGACGGCGGCGCTGACGACGAACGCCGACCGCGCCGGGTCGAGCGCGCGCTCGGCGAACAGCAGGACCGACAGCGCACCCAGGCCGGCGATGGTCGCCTGCAGGAAGAGCGCCGGGTCGTCGACCGCCAGCGCGCCACCGGCGGTGACCTCGGGCTCGCGGGCCCAGGCGACGATCAGGACGGCGAGGAGGGCGCCGACGGTGCCGACCAGCGCGAGCGCCACCTGGGCCGCGTGGCGCCGGTCCCGCGGCACGAAGGCCTCCACCAGGATCCCGGCGCACGCCGCGCCGAACACGACCAGCAGCGGGGCCAGCGCGGCCCAGGAGAGGTCGGGTGCCTCGATCATCGGTCGGTCCCTCCGGAGGCGCCCAGGTCACCCAGGGTGGCGACGACGGCCGGTTCGATCAGGTCGATCAGCGGCTGCGGGTACACACCCAGGCCGATGATCAGCGCCACCAGCGCCACGACGACGGCCAGCTCGCGCCGGTCGAGGTCGAGCACCCGCAGGGAGCGGCGCGGGGCGGTCCGCGGGGCGGTCAGCGTGGCGGTGGCTCCCCCACCGACCGCCACCGGTTCGGCGGGGTCCTCCTGCAGCAGCACGCCACGGGGCGGGCCGTGCATGGTGCGCTGGTACATGAGCAGCACGTAGAGCGCCGCCAGGACGATGCCGACCGTCGCCAGCACCGTGAACACCGGCCGCTCGGGGAACGAGCCGATCAGCACGAGGAACTCGCTGACGAAGCTGTTGGTGCCCGGCAGGGCCAGCGACGCGAGCCCGGCCACCAGGAAGGCGCCGGCCAGCAGCGGGGCCTTCGCGGCGACGCCGCCGTAGTCGGCGATCCGGCGGGAGCCCCCACGGGCGATGAGCATGCCGACGACGAGGAACAGCAGCCCGGTCGCCAGGCCGTGGTTGACCATGTAGAGCACCGCGCCGGTGCCGGCCTCGGTGGTGAAGGCGAAGATGCCCAGCGCGATGAAGCCGAAGTGCGAGATCGAGGTGTAGGAGACCAGCCGCTTCATGTCGCTCTGGCCCATCGCCAGCAGCGCCGCGTAGAGGATGCCGACCACCGCCAGTACCAGCACGAACGGGGCGAACTCCCGCGACGCGTCGGGGAACAGCGGCAGGCAGTAGCGCAGGAAGCCGAAGGTGCCGACCTTGTCCAGGACGCCGACCAGCAGCACCGCCCCGCCGATCGGGGCCTCGGCACCGGAGTCGGGCAGCCAGGTGTGGAAGGGCACCAGCGGCGCCTTGATGGCGAAGGCGACGAAGAAGCCGAGGAACAGCAACCGCTGGACGTCGGGGTCGATGTCGAGCTGCCGGAGCGCGTCGAACGCGAAGGTCCCCTCGCCGAGCGCGCCGCTGCTGACCACGTACAGGCCGATGACCGAGGCGAGCATCACCAGCCCGCCGACCAGGCTGTAGACGAAGAACTTGACCGCCGCGTACTGCCGGCGCGGCCCGCCGAAGCTGCCGATCAGGAAGTACATCGGGACGAGCATCGCCTCGAAGAAGACGTAGAACAGCAGCACGTCGGTGGCGACGAAGACGCCGACCATCATCGCCTCGAGCAGCAGCAGCCAGGCGAAGAAGACCCGCACCGGGCGGCGGCCGCCGTCGGCCTCGTGCCAGGAGGCGGCGACCACCAGGGGCACCAGGACGCCGACGAGCAGCACCATCACCAGGGCGATGCCGTCGACCCCCAGCGCGAACTCCGACCCGAAGTCGGGGATCCAGGAGACCGCCGTCGTCAGCTGGAACCGCGGGCCGCCGGCGTCGAACGCGAGCGTCGTGAGCACGGCCAGCACCAGCACGACCAGGCTGACGGCGAGGGTCACCTGCTTGGCGAGCAGGTCGCGCCCGCGCGGCAGGGCGGCCACCGCCGCGGCTCCGACGGCCGGCACGGCGATCATCGCCAGCAGCCAGGGGAAGTCACTCACCGCAGCACGTCCTTTCCGGGGCACCGGTCGGCGCTCGAGACCATGTGTTCGCTTCCGCGGGACGGCCCGCTCATCCGGACGTCACCGCCAGCAGCGCGCCCGCGACCACGACGGCGCCGCCGAGCATGCCGAGGGCGTAGCTGCGCACGAAGCCGGTCTGCAGCCGGCCCAGCCGGGACGACGAGCCGCCCAGGCCCGCGGCCAGGCCGTTGACGGCGCCGTCGACGCCGCGGTTGTCGAGCCAGACCAGGGCGCGGGTGAGCCACTGCCCCGGCCGCATGAACAGCGACTCGTTCACCGCGTCGGCGTAGAGGCCGTTGCGAGCCGCGCGGGTGACCGGGGAGACCCGGACCGGCGCGGTCATCGGCACCTCGCGGCGGCCGACGAACAGCCAGGCCACCAGCACGCCGAGCAGCATCACGACCGTCACCACCAGGCCGATGACCGCCGGGGCCACCACGTGGGCGGCCTCCGCCGGCTCGCCGAAGACCGGCTCCAGCCAGCCCGACAGGGGGAACACCGACACCAGCAGGCCACCGGCGGCGACCGAGCCGACGGCGAGCACCACCATCGGCGCGGTCATCACCGGGGGCGCCTCGTGCGGGTGGACGCCCTCCTCCCAGCGGGGCCGGCCGAAGAAGGTCATGAGCATCAGCCGGGTCATGTAGAAGGCGGTGAGCCCCGCGCCCAGCACGGCGACCCCGCCGAGCACCCAGCCCCAGACGTCGTCCCGGTCCAGCGCGGCCTCGATGATCGCGTCCTTGGTGAAGTAGCCGGAGAGGAACGGGAACCCGATGAGCGCGAGGTAGCCCAGCCCGAAGGTGACGAAGGTGACCGGCAGCTTGTTCCACAGGCCGCCGAAGCGCCGCATGTCCACCGAGTCGCGCATCGCGTGCATGACCGAGCCGGCGCCGAGGAACAGCCCGGCCTTGAAGAACCCGTGCGCGAGCAGGTGCGCCAGGCCGGCGACGTAGCCGGCGGGCCCGAGCCCGACGGCCAGGAACATGTAGCCGATCTGGCTGACCGTCGACCAGGCCAGCACCTTCTTGATGTCGTCGTAGGCGCAGCCGGCGACCGCCCCGATCAGCAGGGTGAGCGCGCCGATCGCCAGCACCACCGCCCGCGCGGTGGGCGTCAGGTCGTAGATGGGGGCCGACCGGGCGATGAGGTAGACGCCCGCGGTGACCATCGTGGCCGCGTGGATCAGCGCCGAGACCGGGGTGGGGCCCTCCATGGCGTCGGGCAGCCACGCCTGCAGCGGGAACTGGCCGGACTTGCCGCAGGCACCCAGCAGGAGGAGCAGGCCGATCGCGGTGATCGTCCCGCCCGCCAGGGTGCCCACCGTCCCGAAGACGCCGGCGTAGGAGGTCGTCCCGAGCTGGGCGAACATCACGAAGATCGCCAGGGCCAGGCCGACGTCGCCGACCCGGTTCATGATGAAGGCCTTCTTCGCCGCGGTGGCCGCGGCCGGGCGGGTGTACCAGAAGGCGATGAGCAGGTACGACGCCAGCCCGACGCCCTCCCAGCCCACGTAGAGCGCCACGAAGCTGTTGCCCAGGACCAGCAGCAGCATGGCCGCGACGAAGAGGTTGAGGTAGGCGAAGAACCGGCGGCGTCCGGCGTCGTGCGCCATGTAGCCGATCGAGTAGACGTGGATCAGCGAGCCGACGCCGGTGATCAGCAGGACGAAGACCGCCGACAGGGGGTCGTAGAGCAGCCCCGCGGTGACGTCCAGCCCGCCGGTGGCGATGAAGGTGAACAGCTCCACGTCGACGGCGCGCTCGTCCAGCCCGGCCAGCTGCACCGTGCACAGCACCGCCAGCACGAACGCCGCGCCGACGGTCGCCGTCCCCAGCAGGTGGCCCCAGCGGTCGGTGCGGCGGCCACCCAGCAGCAGCACCGCGGCCCCCAGCAGGGGCAGCGCGATCAGCAGCCAGGACCAGCCCAGCAGCCCGTCCGCGGGCAGCGTCTCAGACACAGAAGTCCCCGTCCCGCGCGTCAGTACTTGAGGAGGTTGGCGTCGTCGATCGAGGCGGACCGCCGGGTCCGGTAGATCGACATGATGATCGCGAGCCCGACGACCACCTCGGCGGCCGCGACGACCATGACGAACAGCGCGATGATCTGGCCGTCGACGGTGCCGGTGGACCGGGCGAAGGTGATCAGCGTCAGGTTGACGGCGTTGAGCATCAGCTCCACGCACATGAACACGACGATCGCGTTGCGCCGCACGAGCACGCCGACCGCGCCGATGGTGAACAGGATCGCGGCGAGCACGAGGTAGTGGCTCAGGCTCACCGGTCCCGCCCTCCGGGCACGTCGCTGACGGTGGGATCAATCGACCCGAGGGCGGCGTCGGGTGACCCGAGCTGCTCCCGGCCGGTGGGACGGGGCATCTGCTCGATCTCCTGCGCCTCGATGCCGGTGGCGAGCGTGTCCTCGGCGTAGCGGCCGTCGGGCAGCAGCCCGGGCGCGGCCACCGAGTGGGCGCGGGCGTAGACCCCGGGTCCCGGCAGCGTCTGCGGCCGGTCGGTGAGGAAGCGCGCCCGGGAGAGCTCCCGCTGGCCCGTGCGGCTGCCCGGGGTCCGCTCCATCTGGGTGAAGACCAGGGCGCCGACGGCCGCGACGATCAGCAGCCCGCCGGTGACCTCGAACGCCACCAGGTACCGCGAGTACAGCAGGCCGGCGATCGCCTCGACGTTGCCCGACGCAGCGCCGCCCGCCCCGCCCTGCACCGCCTCGAGCCCGGCGACCGGCAGGTCCCGGGTCGCCCGCGCGATGCCGGCCCCCGCGATCGCGGCGAATCCGACGCCGAACAGCGTGGCCGCCACCCGCTGGCCGCGGAGCGTCTCCACGACCGAGTCGGAGGAGTCGCGGCCCACGAGCATGAGCACGAAGAGGAACAGGATCATGATCGCGCCGGTGTAGACGATGATCTGCGCCGCCCCGAGGAACGGCGCCTCCTGGACGACGTAGAAGACCCCCAGCGACAGCATCGTCAGGACCAGCCAGAGCGCGGAGTGCACCGCGTTCCGGCTGAACACCATGCCCAGCGCCCCGGCCAGCGCGACGGGGCCGAGGATCCAGAAGACGACGGC
Organism: Blastococcus sp. SYSU DS0616; assembly: GCF_054051015.1. NCBI lineage: Bacteria > Bacillati > Actinomycetota > Actinomycetes > Geodermatophilales > Geodermatophilaceae > Blastococcus > Blastococcus sp. SYSU DS0616. The sequence goes on along the minus strand of NZ_JBJHAJ010000010.1, from coordinate 91,603 downwards.
CTCGCCGGTGCCGATGACGACGCCGGCGGTGTCCGGGGTCACGGCCGGGGCTCCGGTTCGCGCACGTAGTAGTCCTTCTCGTCGTCGCCGAGCCGCATCGGGTGCGGGGTGGCCTCCATGCCGGGCAGCAGGGGGGCCATCAGCTGTTCCTTGGTGTAGATCAGGTCGCGCCGGTTGTCGTCGGCGAGCTCGAAGTCGTTGCTCATCGTCAGCGACCGCGTGGGGCAGGCCTCGATGCACAGCCCGCAGAAGATGCAGCGCAGGTAGTTGATCTGGTAGACCGCGCCGTACCGCTCACCGGGCGAGTAGCGCTCGTCCTCGGTGTTGTCGCCACCCTCGACGTAGATGGCGTCGGCCGGGCAGGCCCAGGCGCACAGCTCGCAGCCGACGCACTTCTCCAGCCCGTCGGGATGCCGGTTGAGCACGTGGCGGCCGTGGTAGCGCGGCTTGGTCACCTTCGGCTCGTACGGGTACTGCTCGGTGGTCACGGTCCGGAAGATCTGGGCGAAGGTGACCCCGAAACCCTGGACCGCGGCGGGCAGGAGGCTGTCCCGGACGGCGGGCCGGTTGCGTCCGCCCGCCGCGGAGTGCTCCACCTCCCCGCGGGACCGCCGGACCATGTCCTGCTCGCCGGGCTTGCCGTGCGCGGGGGTCTCCCGCTCGTCGCGGTCAGGCATCGCGCTCCTCCTCGACGGTGGCGGTGCCGCGCCGCCCGGTGCTGACGACCGGGGCCGCGTCGGCGGTGGTGGTGGACTGGCGCCGCAGCCGGGGCGACGGCGGCACCTGCAGGTCCATCGGCGGGACGGGGAACCCGCCCTCGGCGCGGCCGGGGCCACCGGCGGGCCGGCGGCGCGCCCCGGCCGGCGGCAGCACCTCCGGCTCGGCCCGGGTCGGGTGGTTGGAGCCGGCCGCGGCCTCGGCGGCGGCGAGCCGGGTGTCCTGCTGCGCGGAACGGCCGCCGAGCCAGAGCGCGGCGAGCACCAGCAGCGCCGCCGGGACCCCGACGTAGACCGCCACCTCGCCGGTGGAGAGGTCGGTCTCCCGGGAGACGGTGCGCATCGTCGCCACGATCAGGATCCAGACCAGCGCGACCGGGACGAGCACCTTCCACCCGAAGCGCATGAACTGGTCGTAGCGCAGCCGGGGAAGCGTGCCGCGCAGCCAGATGAAGACGAACAGGGCGGCGACGACCTTGAGGAAGAACCACAGCAGCGGCCACCAGCCGGTGTTCGCGCCGTCCCAGATGGAGATCGGCCACGGCGCGCGCCAGCCGCCCAGGAACAGCGTCGCGGCGAGCGCCGAGACGGTGACCATGTTGATGTACTCGGCGAGGAAGAACAGGGCGAACTTCAGCGACGAGTACTCGGTGTGGAACCCGCCGACGAGCTCGCTCTCGGCCTCGGGGAGGTCGAAGGGTGCCCGGTTGGTCTCCCCCACGACGGCGATCGCGTAGAGCACGAAGGACACCGGCAGCAGGACGGCGTACCAGCTGGGACCGGTGAACTCCCAGCCGAAGAAGGAGAGCTGGGTGCCGTCGGCCTGGGCGGCGACGATCTCCGAGGTGGACATCGTGCCGGCGTAGAGGAACACCGCCACGATGGACAGCCCCATCGCGATCTCGTAGCTGATCATCTGCGCCGCGCTGCGCATGCTGCCCAGCAGCGGGTAGGTGGAGCCGGAGGCCCAGCCGCCCAGCACGATCCCGTAGATGCCCATGGCGGACATCGCCAGGATGATCAGCACCCCGATCGGGGCGTCGGTGAGCTGGAGCGGCGTCTGCTCGCCGAAGATGCTCACGACCGGGCCCATCGGGATCACCGAGAAGGCGACGAACGCCGGGACGGTGGCGATCACCGGAGCCAGGAAGTACACCGGCTTGTCGGCCATCGCCGGCATGATGTCTTCCTTGAACGCCAGCTTGAGCCCGTCGGCGAGGCTCTGCAGGTAGCCGCGCGGGCCGACCGTGTTCGGCCCGATCCGCTGCTGCATCCGCGCGACGACCTTGCGCTCGAACACGATCGCGAACAGCGTCATCGCGACCAGCACGGCGAAGACGCCGACGATCTTGATGAGCACGATCCACCAGACGTCGTGCCCGAAGTCCGCCAGCGTCGGCTGGTCGGGCGCGGCCCACAGGTTCATCGCACGACCTCCCCGGCGACGGCCGACGTGCGGGCCAGCCGCACGACCGCGCCGGGCCCGGCGCCCAGCGCGGAACGGATCTCGCTGCCGGGCGAGCGCATCGGCAGCCACACCACCTGGTCGGGCATGGCGGTGACCACCACCGGCAGGCTGATCGAACCGGTGGGCCCGCTGACGGTGAGCCGGTCGCCGTCGGCCAGGCCGAGACGGGCGGCCGTGCCGGTGCCGATGCGGGCGACCGGGCGGCGGGCGGTGCCGGCGAGCTCGGGCTCGTCGCGCTGCAGGGTGCCGACGTCGAGCAGCTGCCGCCAGGACGCCAGGACCGCCTCGTCGTCCCGGAGCAGCGGGGCGGCCGGCGGGGCGACGTCGGGCCCGGAGGCGGTCGCGGCGGACCGGCGGGCCCCCAGCGCGGAGAGCGCGGACCGCGCCACCTCGGGAGCGGGCAGCCGCAGGTCGGCGTCCATCGCGTCGGCCAGGCCGTGCAGGACACGGCCGTCGGGCAGCTGCCCGGAACCGTGCAGCGTCGCGTCGAAGGACCGCAGCCGGCCCTCCCAGTCCAGGTAGCTGCCCGCCTTCTCCGGTGCGGCCGCGACCGGCAGGACGACGTCGGCGCGCTCGGTGACCGCGCTGGGGAACATCTCCAGGCTGACCACGAAGGCCGCCGCGTCGAGGGCCGCCAGCGCCAGGGCGGGGTCGGGCAGGTCGGCCGGGTCGACGCCGCCGACCAGCAGGCCGGGCAGCCGGCCGCTGCGCGCCGCGGTGAGGATGCCGGTGGTGTCCCGCCCCGGGGCGGCGGGCACGGCGCCGGGGTCGACGCCCCAGACCGCGGCCACCTCGGCGCGGGCGACGTCGTCGTCGACGGTCCGGCCACCGGGGAGCAGGTTCGGCAGCGCCCCGGCCTCGACGGCGCCGCGTTCGCCGGCGCGGCGGGGCACCCAGGCGAGCCGGGCCCCGGTGGCCCGGGAGAGGGCGAGCAGGGCGGAGAACGCGCCGGGAACCTCGGCCAGCCGCTCCCCGGCGAGGACGACGGCGCCCGGCTTCCGCAGCGCCTCCACCGCGGGCCCGCCCCAGGTGCCCTCGGCGAGCGCGAGCAGCGACCGCGCCTCCGCCCCGGGGACCGTGGTGAGCACCGTGGCCTCCAGCTTCGCGGCGGCCCGGGTGGCGAACGGCGCGAGGTCGAAGACCGGCAGCTTGCGGGTGCGCACTGCGCGGCGCAGCCGCAGGAAGAGGATCGGGGACTCCTCCTCCGGCTCGAGGCCGGCCAGGAGGACGGCGGGCGCCTCGCCGACGTCGGCGTAGGTGACCGCACCGGTCACCGGGCCGGTGCCGGCGATCGTGCTCGCCAGGAACTCCAGCTCCTCGGCGGAGTGCGCGCGGGCACGGGCGTCGACGTCGTTGGTGCCCAGCGCCACGCGGGCGAACGTGGCCCACGCGTAGGCGTCCTCGAGGGTGAGCCGGCCGCCGGGCAGCACGCCGACACCGCCCTCGGCGCGGGCCCGGAGCAGGCCGGCGGCGGCCGCGGCCCACGCCTCGGGCCAGGACGCCGGCTGCAGCTCCCCGTCGGCGCCGCGCACCAGCGGGGTGGTCAGCCGGGCGTTGGCGCTGGCGTAGCGGAACGCGTAGCGGCCCTTGTCGCAGGTCCACTCCTCGTTGACCGCCGGGTCGTCGCCGGCCTGGCGGCGGGTGATCTTGCCGCGCCGGTAGTCGGTGCGCATGGCGCAGCCCGAGGCGCAGTGCTCGCAGACGCTGTCCTCGCTGCGCAGGTCGAAGGGCCGGGCACGGAACCGGTACTGGGCGCTGGTCAGCGCCCCCACCGGGCAGATCTGGGTGGTGTTGCCGGAGAAGTAGGACTCGAACGGCTCGTCCTCGTAGATCGCCACCTGCTCCAGCGCGCCGCGCTCGAACAGCTCGATGAACGGGTCGCCGGCGACCTGCTGGGAGAAGCGGGTGCAGCGGGCGCAGAGGACGCAGCGCTCCCGGTCCAGCAGCACCTGGCTGCTGATCGGCAGCGGCTTGGGGTAGGTCCGCTTCTCGTCGACGAACCGGCTCTCGGCGCGGCCGTTGCTCATCGCCTGGTTCTGCAGCGGGCACTCGCCGCCCTTGTCGCAGGTCGGGCAGTCGAGCGGGTGGTTGATCAGGAGCAGCTCCATGGTGCCCTGCTGCGCCTTGTCCGCGACCGGGCTGGTGAGCTGGGTGTGGACCTCCATGCCCTCGGTGACCGGCATGGTGCACGAGGCGACCGGCTTGCGCTGCCCCTCGACCTCGACCAGGCACTGCCGGCAGGCGCCGACCGGCTCGAGCAGCGGGTGGTCGCAGAACCGCGGGATGAAGACACCGACCTGCTCCGCGGCGCGGATGATCAGCGTCCCCTTCGGCACGGCGACCTCGAACCCGTCGATCGTGCAGCGGACGGCGTCCGGCGGGGTGTGCGGGCCGGGGGCGCCCGGCGGCACCGCGGGTGCGGGTGGCGGGTTGGTGGGCGTGAGCGTCATGACGCGGCTCCGACCGGCTCGAGGCGGAGGGAGCGGCCGAGCCGGGCCTGCTCCTCGGGCGGCAGCAGGGCGACGTAGTCGTCCTTGAAGTACTTGAGCGAACTGGTGATGCAGCTGGTCGCGCCGTCTCCGAGCGCGCAGAACGACCGGCCCAGGATGTTGTCGCAGGTGTCGACCAGGATGTCGAGGTCCTGGGCGGTCCCCCGCCCGTGCGCGATCCGCTCGAGGATCTGCACCAGCCAGTAGGTGCCCTCCCGGCAGGGGGTGCACTTGCCGCAGCTCTCGTGCGCGTAGAACTCGGTGAACCGGAGCGTGGCCTCGACGATCGAGTCGGTCTCGTCGAACACCATGAGCGCGGTGGTGCCGAGCATCGAGCCCGCCGCGGCCACGGAGTCGAAGTCCAGCGGGACGTCGAGGTGCTCGGGCGTGAAGTACGGCGTCGACGAGCCGCCCGGCGTCCAGAACTTCAGCTCGTGACCGGGGCGGATGCCGCCGGCCATCTCGAGCAGCTCGCGCATCGTCGTGCCCATGGGGGCCTCGTACTGGCCCGGCCGGACGACGCGGCCCGACAGCGAGTAGATCTTCGGGCCGGGCGACTTCTCCGGGCCGAACGCCTTGAACCAGTCGGCGCCGCCGCGGACGACGAACGGCACGCTGGCGAGCGTCTCGACGTTGTTGATGACCGTCGGGGCCCCGTACAGGCCGGCGACCGCGGGGAACGGCGGCTTGAGCCGGGGCTGGCCGCGGTAGCCCTCGAGCGAGTCGAGCAACGCCGTCTCCTCGCCGCAGATGTACGCACCGGCGCCGGCGTGCACGATCAGCTCCAGGTCGTAGCCGGAGCCGAGGATGTCGGTGCCGAGGTAGCCGGCGGCGTAGGCCTCACCCACGGCGTTGAGCAGCCGCCGGTGCGCGTGCACCGCCTCGCCGCGGACGTAGATGACGGCCAGCTTCGACCGGATGGCGTAGGAGGAGATGATCACGCCCTCGATCAGCGAGTGCGGGTCGGCCATCATCAGCGGCAGGTCCTTGCAGGTGCCCGGCTCACCCTCGTCGGCGTTGACCACGAGGTACTTGGGCATCGCCGCGGGCCCGGTGGGCTCCTCCCCCGGCTTGGGCTGGGGGATGAAGCTCCACTTCATGCCGGTGGGGAAGCCGGCGCCGCCGCGGCCGCGCAGACCGGAGTCCTTGACCAGGGTGACCAGCTCGTCGGGCTGCATGGACAGCGCGGTGCGGAGTGCGGAGTAGCCGTCGAGCCGCTCGTAGGTGGCGAGCCGCCAGGACTGCTCGGCGCCCCAGCGGCTGGTGAGGACAGGGGTGAGGGGCACGGTTCATCGCCTCCGCTTCGGGCCGCGGCCCTCGATGGTCCGGGTCGGGCCGCCGGGCCCCTGGGTGTCCGGGGGTGGGGTGGCGGGGCTCTGACCACTCGTGCCGGGCTCCTGCCCGGCCGGGGTGTCGGTGCCCTCGCGGCCGTCGGGCAGCCGCCGGCCGGCCGGTTCGGGGGCGTCGGGGTGCGAGCCCGCGGCGCCGGCCTTCTCGGCCGGGGTGTCGGCGGCGGCCACCCGCGCGTCCGCCGCCTCCTTGCCCGGGGTCTCCCCCGTGCTCCCCGACGGGCGCACGGTCTCCCGCGGCTCGCCGACGTCGGCCGGCTCGGGCTCCGGGCCGCGCATCGGCGGCGCGGCCTCCCCGCGTTCGGCGGCCAGCCGCAGCCCGCGCAGGGTGGGCTCGTAGTTCCCCGGCGCGTCGACGGCGGCGGCAGCGGCCGCCGCGTCCAGGTGCTGGGAGAAGCCCGCCAGCTGGCGGGAGACGCCGCGGAAGTCGGTGAGCGGCGCGCCGCGGGTCGGCAGCGGCTTCTCCCCCCGGCGCAGCGCCGCGACCAGCTCGCGGGCGCTGTCGACGTCCTGCTGGTCGTAGAACTCGTAGTCCACGGTGACCACGGGCGCGTAGTCGCAGGCGGCGAGGCACTCGGCGTGCTCGAGGGTGATCGAGCCGTCGGCGGCGGTCTCGTCGTGGTGCACGCCGAGGTCGGCCGACAGCGCGTCCATGATCCGCTGCCCGCCCAGCACGGCGCAGAGCGTGTTGGTGCAGACGCTGACCAGGTGCCGGCCGGTGGGGCGGCGCTTGTACATCGTGTAGAAGGTCGCGACCGCCCCGACCTCGGCCTTGGTCAGCCCCAGCTCCTCGGCGCACAGCGCGACGCCCTCGGGGGTGACGTAGCCCTGGTAGCTCTGCACCAGGTGCAGCATCGGCAGCAGCGCCGAGCGGGCCACCGGGTAGCGGGCGATGATCTCGCGCGCCTCGAGCCGGGCCTGCTCGGGCAGCGGCGGGGTCTCGGCGAGGGACGCGACGTCGACCGGGCTGGAGTCCAGCCCGGTGACCGCCGTCCCCTCGGGACTGCCTGGCAGTGCACTCATCGGTCGACGCCCCCCATCACCGGGTCGATCGAGGCGATCGCGGCGATGACGTCGGCGATCATGCCGCCCTCGCTCATCGCCGCCGTCGCCTGCAGGTTCACGAAACTGGGGTCGCGCACGTGGACGCGCCACGGGCGGGTGCTGCCGTCGCTGACCACGTGGTAGCCGAGCTCGCCGCGGGGGGACTCGAGGGGCACGTAGACCTGCCCCGCCGGCACCCGGAAGCCCTCGGTGACCAGCTTGAAGTGGTGGATCAGGGCCTCCATCGACTGACCCATGATGTGCCGCACGTGGTCCAGCGAGTTGCCCATGCCGTCGGGCCCCAGGGAGAGCTGGGCGGGCCAGGCGATCTTCTTGTCCTCGACCATCACCGGGCCGGGCTCCAGCCGGTCCAGCGCCTGGGCGATGAGCTTCAGCGACTCGTTCACCTCGGCCATGCGCACCAGGTAGCGGCCCCAGGCGTCGCAGGTGTCGGCGGTGGGGACCTCGAAGTCGTAGGTCTCGTAGCCCAGGTAGGGCTCCACCTTGCGCAGGTCCCAGGCCAGCCCGGTGGCGCGCAGGACCGGTCCGGTGATGCCGAGGGCGACGCAGCCGGTGAGGTCGAGGTACCCGGCGTCCTTGAGCCGCGCCTGCCAGATCGGCTGGCCGGTGAGCAGCCGGTGGAAGTCCGCGACCCGCTTCGGGAAGACCTCCAGGAACTCCCGGATGTGCTCGACCGCCCCCTCGGGCAGGTCCTGGGCCAGACCGCCGGGGCGGATGTAGGCGTGGTTCATCCGCAGCCCGGTGATCTCCTCGAGCAGGTCGAGGACCATCTCGCGCTCGCGGAAGCCGTTGGTCATGCCCGTGAGGGCACCCATCTCCATGCCGAAGGTGGCCAGCGCCACCAGGTGGGAGGCGATCCGGTTCAGCTCCATCACCAGCACCCGGATCGTGGCCGCGCGCTGCGGGATCTCGACGCCGAGCAGCTTCTCGACGGCCATGCAGTAGCCGGCCTCGTTGAACAGCGGGGCCAGGTAGTCCATCCGGGTCACGAACGTCGTGCCCTGCACCCAGTTGCGGTACTCGGTGTTCTTCTCGATACCGGTGTGCAGGTAGCCGATCACCACGCGCGCCTTGGTGACCGTCTCGCCCTCCAGGTCGAGGACCAGGCGGAGCACGCCGTGGGTGGACGGGTGCTGCGGGCCCATGTTGACGACGAGGCGCTCCTCGCCGTGCGGGTCGGCCCCGAGGGTGACGTCCCAGTCCCCGCCGGTGACGGTGTAGACCCGCCCCTCGGTGGTCTCCCGCGAGCCGGCGTAGGGGTCGGCCGGGTTGTAGGTGGTGCTCATCGGTAGACCCCCGTCACCGGTAGGCCCGCCGCGTGTCCGGCGGCGGGATCGTCGCGTCGTGGTACTCCACCGGGATCCCGCCGAGCGGGTAGTCCTTGCGCTGGGGGTGGCCGTCCCAGTCGTCGGGCATGAGGATCCGGGTCAGCGCCGGGTGGCCGTCGAAGACGACGCCGAACATGTCGAACGTCTCCCGCTCGTGCCAGTCCGCCGTCGGGTAGACGCCGGTCACCGACGGGACGTGCGGGTCCTCCGCGGTGACCGCCACCTCCAGCCGGATGCGGCGCCGGTAGGTCATCGAGGTCAGGTGGTAGACGACGTGCAGCCGGGGCCGGCCGGGCGTCACCTCGGGGCCGCCGCTGTCGAGGTAGTCGACGCCGGAGAGGCTGCTGCACAGCTCGAAGCGCAGGGCCTCGTCGTCCCGCAGCGCCTGCACCAGGGTCAGCAGGTGCTCCCGGGCGACGAAGTAGGTGATCTCACCCCGGTCGACCAGCACGCGCTGCACCGCGGCGGCGTAGGTGGCCTCCCCCACGGCCTCGATCAACGCGTCGGTGACCTCGTCGAAGTACCCGCCGTAGGGCCGGTCGGTGGAGTGCAGCGCGACCGCGCCGCCGGGCTCCACCCGCACCAGGCCACCGAACCCCGAGGTGTCACCGCTGCCGCTGACCCCGAAGGCGCCCTTCCGGAAACCGCCGGACGGCGCGGTGCTGTCGTCGTAGCCGGCCTCCTCGCGACCGGGGACGACGTTCGAGCCGCCGTCGTTGCTCATCGCCGGCCACCCCGCTCGTCCGGGAGCAGGACGGCGTTGCCGCCGCGCCGCTCGATCCCGAACTGCCCGGTGCGCCCCTCGGCGGCCGCCTGCTCGTAGGCGCGGCGGGCCTCCTTGTCGACGCGGACGGTCGACGGCATCTCGACCAGCAGGTCCTTGGCCGTGCCGTCCTCGCGGGCCTGCTGCTGCTGGCGGGCCCGCTTCTCCCCCAGCGGCTCGTGCTGGATCTTGTGGTGCAGCTTGAGGATGGCGTCCATCAGCATCTCCGGCCGCGGCGGGCAGCCGGGCAGGTACATGTCCACGGGGACGACGTGGTCGACGCCCTGGACGATCGCGTAGTTGTTGAACATGCCGCCGGAGCTGGCGCAGACGCCCATCGCCAGCACCCAGCGGGGCTCGGGCATCTGGTCGTAGATCTGCCGCAGGACCGGCGCCATCTTCTGGCTCACCCGGCCGGCCACGATCATCAGGTCCGCCTGCCGCGGCGAGGCCCGGAAGACCTCCATGCCGAAACGGGCGAGGTCGTACCGGCCCGCACCGGAGGCCATCATCTCGATGGCGCAGCAGGCCAGGCCGAAGGTCGCCGGCCACAGCGACGACTTGCGGGTCCAGTTGACCAGCTTCTCCACGCTGGTCAGCAGGACGCCGCTCGGCAGCTTCTCCTCGAGTCCCATGTCAGTCCCCTGTCAGTCCCACTCGAGTCCGCCGCGCCGCCACTCGTAGGCGAAGGCGAGGAAGACGGTGCCGAGGAACACGGCCATCGCGGCCAGCCCCCACACCCCCAGCGCGTCGTTGGCGACGGCCCACGGGTAGAGGAAGACGATCTCGATGTCGAAGACGATGAAGAGCATCGCGGTCAGGTAGTACTTCACCGGGAAGCGGCCGCCGGTGAGCGGCTGGTCGACCGGCTCGATGCCGCACTCGTAGGCGGCCAGCTTGGCCCGGTTGTGGCGGCGCGGCCCGACGAACGGCGCGACGACGACCGAGAACAGCGCGAACGCCGCGGCCAGCACGAACAGGCCGACGAGCGGGGCGTAGGTCGAGAGCATCAGCTGCACCCTAGGGTGATGTCGGTCACGGCCTGGTCATGGTCGGGATACGGAGTGTCGTGCCGGCCGGTCGTCATGGCAGCTCCCTCACGTCGCCGGGGTGAGTCGCAGGAGCACGGCCAGCGCGCGGTCGATCGCGTCGCCGTCGCGGCCGTCGGTCAGGTTGCCCATCACCCGCAGCGCGGCGTCGGTGAGCGCGGGGCGGCGCAGCCCCCGGGCCATGGCGAGCCGGACCCCTGCTGGCCGGGCCAGCAGCGCCAGGAAGCCCAGGCCGAGCCGGTGGAGGCGGCCCAGCTCGGCGCGCAGCCGGCCGGGGTACCGCCGCAGGACCGCCTCCCGCGCCGTCCCGGTTGCAGGGGTTCACCGTGCCGGCGGCGTCCCCGGCAAGCAGCAGCAGCCCCCGGGTGTACGCCGGACCCCGGCTCAGCGGCGTCAGCCCGTCACCGCAGACCTTCTCCCGCGGGAAGTCGGCCTTCTCCAGCAGCGCGACATCCAGGCCCGCGCGGACGAGGTGCCAGGCCGCGCTGGAGCCGGCCGGCCCGGCACCGACGACCACGACGTCGGCGGCGTGCGCCGCTGCGGTCCGCGTCATGCCACCCCTCCGGTCCGTCGTCGAGCCCGGTGCAGCTTGTGAAAGAGTTCACAAACCGCTCGGTCCCGAGTCTAGGCCGCGATGTGATCTAGCCGACAGACCCCCCCTCGGCGCAGGGCCCCGGCGACCTCAGCGCGGCCCCGCACCGGGCGGCCGGTCCGGGCATCAGGAAGGCGCCGGCAACCAGGTGCTCAGCCAGGCCGCGGAGCGGTCGATCACCTGCTCGAGCGCGCCGGGCTCGGGGAACAGGTGCGTGGCGCCGGGGATGATCGCGACCTCGTGGTCGACGGTGAGCCGGGCGGCGGCCTGCCGGTTGAGCTCGACGACCTGGGCGTCCGCGCCCCCGACGACCAGCAGCACGGGCGCCCGCACCTGGTCGAGCGCGCTGCCGGCCAGATCGGGACGGCCACCGCGGGAGATCACCGCCCGGACCCTCTCCGGTCGCTCGGCGGCGGTGATCAGGGCGGCCGCCGCACCGGTGCTGGCACCGAAGGTGGCGACCGGCAGGGTCGCGAGGCCGGGCCGGCCGAGCAGCCAGTCGACGGCGCCGGTGAGCCGCCCGGCCAGCAGCGGGATGTCGAACCGGTGCTCGCGCGTGCGCGCGTCGACCTCCTCCTCGGCGAGGGTCAGCAGGTCCAGCAGCACGGTGGCGTACCCGGCGGCGTGCAGCCCCTCGGCGACCTGCTGGTTGCGCGGGCTCCGCCGGCTGCTCCCGCTGCCGTGGGCGAAGACCACCACACCGCGCGGATCGGCGGGGCCGACGAGGTCGGCGCGCAACGCCGCCCCGGGCACGTCGACGACGACGTCCTCCTGGAAGCCGGGCGCGCCCTCGTCAGCCGGCACCGTCGCGCTCCTCCGGCTCACCGGGGCGGGCCTGCGCGAGGGCCGCGCGCACCTCGTCGTCCTCGGTCGGTCGGAAGTCGGCGTAGCCCTGGCCGACGGCGGAGAAGTCCGCGGGGGCCCAGAGGCAGAGCAGTTCGTCGACGTCCGGTGTGATCTGCCGGCAGGCGTTCGGCGAGGCCACGGGGACGGCGACGGTCAGGTGCGCGGGGTCCTGGCGGCGGACGGCGGCGACCGCGGCGCGCATGGTCGAGCCGGTGGCCAACCCGTCGTCGACCAGGACGACGCGGCGGCCGGCCAGGACCGGCGGCGGGCGGTCGCCGCGATAGGCCTCGGTGCGCCGGCGCAGCTCGGACACCTCCTGGGTGCGGACGTCCTCGAAGGTGGCCGCGTCCACCCCGGCGCGGTCGATGACGCTCTCCTGCCGGACGGTCTCGATCTCGTCCCCCACGGCCGCGATCGCGCCCATGGCGAGCTCCGGCTGCCAGGGCAGGCCGACCTTGCGGACGACGACGATGTCGAGCGCTGCGTCGAGGGCGGCGGCCACCTCCGCCCCCACGACGACCCCGCCCCGCGGCAGGCCGAGTACGACCACGTCGCCGTGCCCGGGGGTGACCAGGTCGTCGTCGACCAGCCGCGCGGCGAGCGCCCGGCCCGCCTCCCGGCGATCTGCGAAAGGTCTCCGGTCTCCAGCCATGTGGTCCGGCTACCCGGCCCGCCGGGCGGCTAACGGCCGGAGCGGCTGGGAAGGGGGCGCGCGGGGTCGTCGGGCACCGGCGCTCGTCCCGCCGAGGCCGTCCCGCCGCTGCACCCCCGGAGGCCCTCAGGGCTTGCGGGCACGGTGCAGCGCGACGATCCCCCCGGTGAGGTTCTGCCAGGCGACGTCGGCCCAGCCGGCGTCCTGCAGCCGGCCGGCGAGCGCCGCCTGGTCGGGCCAGGCGCGGATCGACTCGGCCAGGTAGACGTAGGCCTCGGGGTTGCTGCTCACCGCCCGGGCGATGCGGGGCAGCGCCTTCATCAGGTACTCGGTGTAGACGGTGCGGAACGGCGACCAGGTGGGGCTGGAGAACTCGCAGACCACCAGCGTCCCGCCGGGCTTGGTCACCCGGGCGAACTCCCGCAGCGCGGCGTCGGGGTCGGCCACGTTGCGCAGGCCGAAGGAGATGACCACGCCGTCCACGCTCTCGGCGGCCAGCGGCAGCGCCATCGCGTCACCGGCCACCTTGGGCACCGGTCGCGCGGCCCCGGCGCGCAGCATGCCCTGGGAGAAGTCGCAGGCGATCGCCGTCACTCCGCCGGCGGCGAGCTCGACGGTGGAGACCGCCGTCCCGGCCGCGACGTCCAGCACCGTCTGGCCCGGCCGGGCCCCCAGCGCCTCGCGGGTGGCCCGTCGCCAGGAGGCGTCCAGCCCCGCGGAGAGGACGGTGTTGGTGACGTCGTAGCGCTGCGCGACCCGGTCGAACATCGCCGCGACCTCGGCCGGTCGCTTGTCCAGCCCGGCCCGCAGGCCGGCGGTGTGCGGGTTCTCTCGCCGGTCTGCCACGGCATCGACGCTACAAGGCCTCCTACTCTGATCACGTGACTGCCGCCGCCCTGACCTCCCCGGCGGCGGCGTCGCGCACCGTCACCACGGTCCGCTCCGACGCGGCCGGCGAACTGCTCGACCTGCTCCCGGTCCGCGGCGGCCTCTCCTGGGTGCGCCACGGTGAGGGCCTGGTCGGCTGGGGCGAGGCGGCGCGGCTGGAGGTCTCGGGCCCGCGCGCGCTGGCCGAGGCCGCCGAGTGGTGGGACCGGTTCACCGCCGGCCTCGACGTCGCCGACGAGCTGCGCGTCCCCGGCTCGGGCCCGGTGCTGTTCGCGAGCATCGCCTTCGACCCGGTCGCGGGGACGTCGGTCTTCGTCGTCCCCGAGGTCGTCGTCGGGCGGCGGGACGGCGTCGGCTGGATCACCGCCGTCGGGGCCGCACCGGAGCTGCCGGACCCGACCCCTGCCGACGACGGCCCGGCGCCCCGGCTGCGCTACGCCGACGGGGCGCTGGACCCCGCGAGCTGGTGCGCCGCGGTGGCCGCCGCCGTCACCCGCATCGACGCCGGCGAGCTGGAGAAGGTCGTGCTCGCCCGCGACCTGCTCGTCTCCTCCGACGTCCCGCTCGACCCCCGGCGAATGCTGCGCCGGCTGGCCGCCCGGTTCCCGGGGTGCTGGACCTTCGCCGTCGACGGCCTGCTGGGCGCCACGCCGGAGCTGCTGCTGCGCCGCACCGGCCGGCGGCTCTCCTCGCGCGTGCTGGCCGGGACCGCGCCGCGCGGGGCCGGCGCCGAGGACGAGCGGCTGGCCGCGGCCCTGATGGACTCGGGGAAGGACCGCGCGGAGCACGGCCTCGCCGTCGACTCCCTGGTGCGGGCACTGCAGCCGTACTGCCACGAGTTGACGGCACCGCCGGAGCCGGAGCTGCTCACGCTGGCCAACGTGCGGCACCTGGCCACAGACGTCGTGGGCACCCAGCGCGGCTCGGCCGGGCTGCTGGAGCTGGTCGGCGCGGTGCACCCGACGGCGGCCGTCTGCGGCACCCCCACGCCGGACGCCGCCGCGCTCATCGGCGAGCTCGAGGGCATGGACCGCGGCCGGTACGCCGGACCGGTCGGCTGGCTGGACTCGACCGGCGACGGCGAGTTCGGCCTCGCGCTGCGCTGCGCCGAGCTGGTCGGCGACGACGGCGCGCGGCTGTTCGCCGGCTGCGGCATCGTCGCCGGCTCCGACCCGGCCGCGGAGCTGGCCGAGACCCAGTCGAAGTTCGCCGCGTTCCAGGCCGCGCTCGAGGGCTGAGCCGCGCGCTCTGGGGGTGCTGCACACGCTCTGGGCGGCGTGCAGGACTCCTCCAGCAGGAGGAGCACCCCCAGAGCGGCGCGGGCTACTCCCCCAGCGCCGCCGCAGCGGCCCGCCGCAGGTCCTGGGCCAGCGCCGCCTCGGTGCGCTGGTCGGTGCCGACAACAACGACCTGCGGACCCCCCAGGCCGAGCACCGCCGTGAGCTCCGCCGGCGTGGACACCCGTGTCGCCGGCCAGCCCAGCGAGTCCGCCACCGCCACCAGGTCGCGCCCGTGCGGGGTGCCGAAGACCCGCCGGTAGTCCGCGGCGAACCGGTCCTGCCCCGGCTCCAGCTGGGCGAAGATGCCGCCGCCGTCGTTGTCCGGCACGACGACCGTCAGGTCCGGGCGGCGCTCGCCCTCGCCGAGCAGCAGCCCGGTCAGGTCGTGGAGGAACGTCAGGTCGCCCATCAGCGCGTACGCGGGACCGGCGTGGACGAGCGCCGCACCCACGGCGGTCGAGATCGTCCCGTCGATGCCCGCGACCCCGCGGTTGGCCAGCACCGTCACGTCGTCCCGGGGCACGGCCAGCCGGTCGACGTCGCGCACCGGCGTGGACGACCCGAGCACCAGCAGCGCGCCCGCGGGCAGGGCGGCGACGACGTCGCGGGCCAGCCGGGCGGCGGTCAGCGCCGGGGCGCCGTCGAGCACCGCGTCGACGGCGGCGCCGACCCGGGCCGCGGCGGCGTGCCAGGCGGCCGCCCAGTCGGCGTCGACCGGGTCGTCGGGATCGGCGCCGGCGAACAGCCGGGCCACGTGGCTGCTCGACCGGCCGGCGTCGGCCCACCGCGGCGAGGCGCTCACCGTCTCGACGGTGACGGCGGGGTCGGCCAGCAGGGCGCCGACCGGGCGGGAGAGCGTCGGCCGCCCCACCACCAGCACCCGCTCGGGCCGGTGCGCGGCCAGCCAGCCGGGCGCACCGAGCGCCAGCACGCCACCGCGCACGCTCCCCGGGCGCCCCCAGAGCCCGCTGCTCGGCTCGGCGACGACGGGCCACGCGGAGCCCTCGGCGAGGCCCGGGGCGCCGTGCAGAGGCCCGTCACCGGCGATCACCAGCGTCCGCGGGGGCAGCCGGCGGGCCCGCGCCGCCCAGCCGGCCGACGGCTCGGCCACCGTCCACGGCGCACCCCCCGGCCGGCCGGCCCACGGGGCCGCGAGTTCGGCCGGGAGTTCCTCGTCGGGCAGCAGCGGCTCGCGCAGCGCGAGGTTCAGCTGCACCGGACCGGCGTCGGCCGACAGCGTGCCGGCGGCGACGGTGAGCGCCTTGGCCACCACGGACCGCCAGTAGCGGTTCTGCTCGGCCTCCCGGCCCGCCTCGGGGACGCCGACGTCGGCCGCCCAGCGCACCGCCGCCCCGTACAGGCCGGCCTGCTCGATCGTCTGGTTGGCGCCGGTGGCCCGCAGCTCCGGCGGGCGGTCGGCGGTCAGCGCCAGCAGCGGCACCCCGCTCGCGTCGGCCTCCAGCACCGCGGCGTGCAGGTGTGCGGTCGCCGTCCCGGACGTGGTGAGCACCGGCACCGGGCGGCCGGAGCCCTTGGCCAGGCCGAGGGCGAGGAACGCCGCCGTCCGCTCGTCGAGGCGCACGTGCAGCCGCAGCCGGCCGTCCCTTTCGGCCGCCGCGAGGGCCAGGGCCACCGGCGCCGACCGCGAGCCGGGCGCCAGCACGGCGTCGGTGACGCCGCCGCGCACCAACTCGTCGACCAGCACGCGGGCGAAGGCGGTGGCGGGGTTCACGCGGCGAGCACCTCGTCGATCCGGGCCCGCCAGCGGGCGGCGGCGCCCTCGCCGCCCGCCACGACGGCGCGCCGGTCCGGCTCGGGCCGGGCCACCGGCAGCGCGCCGTCCACGGGCAGCAGCGGGGACGAGCAGACGTCTCCGGTGAAGAGCGCGACGGTCGCCAGGCCGCAGGCGAAGGGCAGCTCCGGCAGCGCGGCGGCGAGCGCCACCCCGGCGGCGATGCCGACCGAGGACTCCAGCGCCGAGGAGACGACGCAGGGCAGGCCGTGGGCCTCCGCGACGCGCAGCGCCGCCCGCACACCGCCCAGCGGCTGCACCTTCAGGACGACGACGTCGCCGGCCTCGCGCAGGTCGACCGCCAGCGGGTCGGCCGCCCGGCGCACGCCCTCGTCCACGGCGACGCGCACGTCGATCCGCCGGCGCAGCGCGGCCAGCTCGGCGAGGGTGGCGCACGGCTGCTCGACGTACTCCAGCCCGACGGCGGCGTCGAGCTCGCGGATCCGCCGCACGGCGGTGTCGACGTCCCAGGCGGCGTTCGCGTCCACCCGGATCGCGCCACCGGGACCGAGCGCGTCGCGCACGGCCTCGACGCGGGCGCGGTCGTCGGCGGCGGTCTGCCCCGGCTCGGCGACCTTCACCTTGGCGGTGCGGCAGCCGGACGCCGCCGCGATCGCGTGCGCCCGCTGCGCGCCGACCGCCGGCACGGTCACGTTCACCGGCACCGACGCGCGCACCGGCGCGGGGAAGCCCTCGACCGCGGCCTCCACCGCGGCGGCCCACCAGCGGCGGCTCTCGGTGGCGTCGTAGTCCCAGAACGGGGAGAACTCGCCCCAGCCGGCCGGGCCGCGCAGCAGCACGCCGTCGCGCACGTCGATGCCCCGGAAGCGGCTGCGCAGCGGCACCTCGTAGACGGCCAGCTCGGTGATCTCCGCCGGGAGCGCGGGCGCGGCGGCGGCGGTCATGGCGATCAGCCTAGGAGAAGGACCCCCTGCCCCCCACCACTCGCAGGCTCGTGGCGGGCCCCTGCAGGGGGCCGCATAGGCTCGTCCCTCGTGGCTCGGCACCTCACCCTCGTGCCCGCGGCCGAGCTCTCCGACGACGACGTCCGCGCGGCGCTGGACGGCGAGCGCCCGCTGGCCGTGCTGCCCGCCGGTCCCCCGGCCGTCGTCGACGCCGCCCGCGCCGCGCTTCGCCCCGACGAGCCGCTCGAGCCGGGCACCGACCTCGTCGTCGTGACCTCCGGCTCCACCGGGAACGGTCGCGGGGTGCTGCTGTCGGCCGCCGCGCTGCGGGCGTCCGCGGCCGCGACCCTCGACCGGCTCGGCGGCCCGGGCAGCTGGCTGCTCAGCCTGCCCGTGTCGGCGATCGCCGGGCTGCAGGTCCTCTGCCGCGGCCTGCTCGGCGGGCGCAGCGCCACCCGCCTCGGTGCCGGGGAGCCGCTGGCCGACGCCGTCGCCCGCATGCCGGCCGGCGACCGCCGGTACACCTCCCTCGTCCCCACCCAGCTGCGCCGCGCGCTGGACGCCGAACCGGATGCGCTGCGTGCCTTCGACGCGGTGCTCGTGGGCGGCGCGGCCACCGACCCGGCCCTGCTGGCCCGCGCCCGGGCCGCGGGCGTCGCCGTCGTGACCACCTACGGGATGACCGAGACCGCCGGTGGCTGCGTCTACGACGGCCTGCCGCTGGCCGGCGTGACCGTGCGGGTGACCGACGGGATCGAGCTGGCCGGCCCGGTGCTGGCGCACGGCTACCGCGGTGATCCGCAGGCGACCGCGGCCGCGTTCGCGGACGGCTGGTTCCGCACCCGGGACGCGGGCACGCTCGGCCCCGACGGCCGCCTCACCCTGCACGGCCGGCTGGACGAGGTCGTCATCTCCGGCGGCGTCAACGTGCCGCCCGCAGCGGTGGAGGCCGCGCTGCGCGAGCACCCCGCCGTCGCCGACGCCGTCGTCTTCGGCCGACCCGATCCGGAGTGGGGTCAGCGGGTCGTCGCCGCCGTCGTCCCGGCGCCCGGCGGCGCACCGACCCTGGCCGAGCTGCGACCGTGGGTGACCGAGCGGCTGGGCGCCCCCGCCGCGCCCCGGGAGCTACGGCTCATCGCCTCGATCCCCACCCTGCACACGGGCAAGCCCGACCGCCGCGCCGTCGCGGCCCGCACCCCGGAGGTCTGATGGCCACCCCTGCCCAGTGGCTGGCCGGCGCCCGCCCCCGCACCCTGCCGGCGGCGGTCTCGCCGGTGCTGGTCGGCACCGGTGCCGCGGTCGCGCTCGACGGCTTCCGGCTCGGCCCCGCGCTGCTCGCGCTGGTCGTGGCCCTCGCGCTGCAGGTGGGGGTCAACTACGCCAACGACTACTCCGACGGCCGGCGCGGCACCGACGCCGAGCGGGTCGGTCCGATGCGGCTGGTCGGTTCCGGCGCAGCTCCACCCGGGCAGGTGCTCGGGGCGGCGCTGGCCTCCTTCGCGGTCGCCGGGGTCGCCGGGCTGGCCCTGGCGGCGCTGTCGAGCTGGTGGCTGGTCGCGGTGGGGGCGGTCTGCATCGCCGCGGCCTGGACCTACACCGGCGGCCCGCTGCCCTACGGCTACCGGGCGCTGGGCGAGGTCTTCGTCTTCGTCTTCTTCGGCCCGGTCGCCGTCGTCGGCACCACGTACGTGCAGACCCGCACCCTGCCCGGCCTGGCGTTCGCCGTCTCCGTACCCATCGGCCTGCTGATCGTGGCGATCCTCGTGGTGAACAACCTGCGCGACATCGAGGGCGACGCCCGGGTGGGCAAGCGCACGCTCGCCGTCCTGCTCGGCGACCGGGGCACCCGAGTGCTCTACGCCGCGCTGCTGGTCGTGCCGTTCGCCGTCGTCGCCGCGGTGGGGCTCGCGCGGCCGTGGGCGCTGCTGGCCCTGGCCGCCGCGCCGCTCGCGCTCGCCCCGGTGCGGACCGTGCTGGGAGGCGGCCGCGGGCCGGCGCTCATCGGGGCCCTGGCCTCGACCGGGCTGCTGACCCTGGTCACCGGCGTGCTGCTCGGCGCGGGCCTCGCCCTTTCCTGAGCGCTGCTACTGCGGAGCGTCCCCGCTGAGCCGAGCGCGCAGGTCCTCCTTGGCCGTGCGCCGCGCGATGCTGCGCGCCGCCAGCGCCTCGGTGAGCCGGTCGCGGGAGGGCCGCAGCAGCACGTAGGAGACCGGCATCGACAGCAGCAGCCCGAACAGCAGGCCGGGGAAGCTGCCCAGCCCGGCCCACCAGAGGACCAGGACGAGCGCCGCGGCGATCGCGAAGCGGCCGACCGTGTAGATCACCAGCCACGGCAGGACCTTCGGCGGCGTCGCGGCGCCACCGGCCGGGCTCACCGGTGCACCGGCGGCGCTCGGGTTGTTCTCAGCCATGACGGCCCTCCCACTTGGTCGAGAGAACGACCGTCGTCCTCGTGCGTGCGACCCCTCTGATCCGGTTCAACGCGTCGATGGCCGCCTCGAGTGCCGGGATGTCGGTCACGCGCACCTTCAGCACGTACCCCTCGCTGCCGGCGACCCGCCAGCAGTCCTCCACCTCGGGGATCTCCCGCAGGCCCGCCTCGACGCCGGTGTCGTCGACCGCGTCGCTCTCGATGACGCTGACCAGCGCGGTGACGTGCAGGCCCACCGCCGCCGGGTCGACGACGGCGCGGTACCCGGTGATCACCCCGGCCGCCTCCAGCTTGCCCACCCGCTCGTGCACGGCGGGCGAGGAGAGCCCCACCTGCCGCGCGAGCTCGGCGTAGCTGGCCCGGCCGTTGGCGCGCAGCAGCTCGATCAGCTGCTGGTCCACGGCGTCGATGGTGGTTCTCCGTCCTGCCCGGGTATGGGATCTGCGTTGCGCGGCACCGAGTATCGCCGCCGACGTACGCTGGCGGTCGACGAGGGGGTGGGCCCGTGGTGTTCCTGGTGGTTCTCGTGATGGCGGTCGTGGTCGTCGCACTGGTGGTGCGCGCCGCGGCGAACGCAGGCCCCGAGGGGAGCGCGCGCCCGGAGCGCCGGCCGCAGCGGCCCCGGGGACCGGTCCGATTCGTGGCCCCCGATGACGACCCGGAGTTCCTCCGGGAGCTCGAGCGCCGCGCGCGCCGGGACGACGGCTCCCCCACGTAACGCCGTCCGGGCCCTTCCCGGGGCCTGAGCCGAGCGTGCGAGCGGCCCTCTCAGGCGGCCGGGGTCGTCCCGAAGAAGCGGCGCCAGCCGCGCCGCGGGCCCGCCTCAGACGTGCCCGCGTCCGGCGCCGAGCCGTCGGCGTCCCCCGGCCAGCCGAGACCGCCGCCGCCCTGGCGGGTGGGGCCGCCCGGCCAGCCCAGGTCGCCCTCCTCCGCCGCGCCCCGCGGGCTCCCGCGGTGCGCGCCCGGACCGTCGGCCTCCCGGCCGGCGAGCGCGGCCGCGACGAGCGGGTGCGACGCCTCCCCGTCGGCCGCCGCGTGCCTACCCACGCCGCACCTCCCGGCGGGCCCGTGCGCTGCTGATCAGCTCCATGAGGGCATGGAAGCACGCAGGTCCGACATCGGTCACCGCCCCGCGCCGCACTGCTCCCCGGACGGGGGAGCGCTCAGACCCCGCCGTAGCTGTGCAGGCCGGTCGAGACCATGTTCACGTACAGCAGGTTGAACAGCACCACGGCGAACCCCAGCACGTTGGTCCAGGCGGCGGGACGGCCGCGCCAGCCGGGGGTGGTGCGGGCGTGCAGGTAGCCGGCGTAGACGACCCAGGAGATGAACATCCAGGTCTCCTTGGGGTCCCAGCCCCAGAACCGGCCCCAGGCGCTCTCCGCCCAGATCGCGCCGGCGATCATCGCGAACGTGTAGATCGGGAAGCCGAACACCGCGGTGCGGTGCGCCACCCGGTCCAACCCCGCGGCGGACGGCAGCCGGTCGAGCAGCCCCCCAGCGGCGCCGGGCGCGGCGGCGCTGCGGCGGGTGCGGACCAGGTACAGGACGCTGGCGATGCCGCTCACCAGGAAGATGCCGGAGCCCAGGATCGCGCTCGTCACGTGGATGCCCAGCCAGCTCGACCGCAGCGCGGCGACCAGCGGCCCCGCCTCGGCGTAGAGGAACAGGCCGATGCCCACCATCGCGAGGATCACCGGGCCGAGGACGAAGACGCCGATGTGCCGCAGCGAGGGCTGGCGCAGCGCCAGCACGAAGTAGGCGACCACCGCGACCAGCACGACGGCCGTGGCGAACTCGTACATGTTGCCGAAGGGCAGCCGGTCGGTGGCCATGCCGCGGGCGACGAGGACGCCGGCGTGGGCCAGCGCGCCCAGCGGGGTCAGCGCCATGCCGAGGAGCCCCCAGCGGGTGCCCTGCGCCGTCTCCGGCGCCTCCTGCCCGGCCGGGGCGGCGGGGGGCTCGGGGGCGACCGGCCCGGCGCCGACACCGGCGAGCTCGCGGCTGCGCACCGTCCGCCGGCCGAACGCGAGCTGGGCGCAGAAGGCCAGCAGCGCGACGGAGTAGAGCGCGACGCTCACGGAGAAGAGGGTGTCGGACAGCTCGGCCAGCGAGGAGTCAGTCACGCGGGGGGACCTCCGGTTCAGGTGCGGTGCGGGCGGGTGCGGCGCTCAGCGCGTCCCGCAGGTCGTGGGATAGCGTGGCGAACCGGGAGCCGTTCTCGCCGCCACCCCGCGTGAGCGAGGCGAGCGTGAGCACGCTACCGCCGCCGTCGGGGGCGGGCTCGGCCCGGGCGAAGACGCGCTCCCGGCGCAGCAGGAGCATGCCCAGCAGGCCGGCCAGCAGGGTGATCGCCGAGCCCAGCACCCACACCTGGCCGGGGTCGTGGGAGAACTGCAGGGCGGCGAACTCCTTGACCCCGCTGAAGGTGACGCGGGTGCCGTCGGGCAGGTCCAGGGACTCGCCCACCGAGAGGTTCGCCGAGCCCACCTCGGTCAGCCGGCCGCGCTCGATCTGGCTCTCGTCGAGGGAGTACACCGACTGCGGCAGCCCGGAATCGAGGCCGAGGTAGCCGGAGAAGGCGATCAGCGCGACCTGCGGGGCCAGCGGCCGCGGGTCGACGGAGGTCAGCACGCCGCCCTGCACCAGACCCGTGGGCGCGAAGAAGCCCTTCAGTGCCAGCTGCTCCTCCCGGCCGGGGATGTCGGGCAGCTTGAGCGCGCCCTCGCTGGCCAGCGTCTGCTGGTCGCTGGGCAGGAAGGGCACGGTGAGGTCGGTGAAGGTCGTCCCGTCCGGCACGGTCACGGTGAATGTCGGGCTGAAGCCGTGACCGGTCACGTAGACCCGGTCGCCGTCGACCCGGAGGGGGTCGTTGACCCCGATGGTGGTCGGCCGCCCCTCGGCGGAGGGCTCGCCGTAGCGGATGTCCGCGGTGAACGAGGCGGCGGTGAGGTTCTCCTCGTACTCGGCGGTGAACTGCTCGAGGTCGACGCAGAGCGGGCTGAGGTCGCCGCTGTCGACCAGCGGGCCCGCGGAGTAGGTGTCGTACTGCTGGAAGGAGTTGCAGAACCCCTGTCCCTCGGTGACCAGGATGCTGCCCTCGTAGCCCCACAGCTTCCCGCCCGCGAGGCTCAGCAGGAGGGCCAGCAGCGAGAGGTGGAAGACCAGGTTCCCGGTCTCCTTCAGGTGGCCCTTCTCGGCCGAGAGCTCCGGGCCGCGCGCGGTCTCGCGGCGCACGACCCGGTAGCGCCGCACCCGCAGCTCCTCCTCGACGCCGTCGAGCGCGGCCCCCGGGGTGTGCGCCACGGGCCACCGATCGGCGTCGGGGAGCCGGAGCAGGTTCCGCGGAGCCGGTGGCGGCGGGGTGCGCAGTGCGCGGGCGTGCTCCCGGGCCCGCGGCAGGACGCAGCCGATGAGCGAGAGGAACAGCAGCAGGTAGACCGCGGCGAACCACGGCGAGCTGAAGACGTCGAACAGGTAGAGCCGGTCCAGCACCGGGGCCAGGTCGGGGTGGTCGGCGAAGTACTGCCGGACGTTGTTCTGGGACAGCGACCGCTGCGGCAGCAGCGAGCCCGGGACGGCCGCCAGCGCCAGGAGGAACAGCAGCACGATCGCCGTGCGCATCGCGGTGAGCCGCCGCCACCAGCGCAGCAGCAGGCCGCCCAGCCGACGGCCGGCCGGGGGCCCGGCGGGCGGGGTCGGGGTGGCCGGGCGCGGGGGCGCCTCGATGCTCACAGCGCCGATTCCCCGAACCCGGTGGCGGCCAGCCAGGAGCGCAGCCAGCCCATCATCTCGGTCCACGCACCGGTCACCAGGAGCAGCCCGACCACCACCAGCACGGCCCCGCCGAAGCGGGTCACCGCCTGCGCGTGCCGGCGGAGGAACGTCGTGGCCCCCACGGCCCAGCGGGCACCGAGGGCGACGAGCACGAACGGCACGCCCAGCCCCAGGCAGTAGGCCAGCCCCAGCAGCGCCCCGCGGCCTGCGGTGGCCTCGGCGAAGGCCAGGTTCTGGACGGCGGCCAGCGTGGGCCCCATGCAGGGGGTCCACCCGAGCCCGAAGACGACCCCGAGCAGCGGGGCCCCGGCCAGCCCGGCCGCCGGCCGGGTCGACAGGCGCGCGGTGCGCTGGAGGAACGGCACCCGGCCGAGGAACGCCAGCCCGATGAGGACCGTGATGCCGCCCATCACCCGGGTGATGAGCTCGTTGTGCACCAGGAGCAGCCGGCCGAGTCCGCCGAACGCCGTGCTGATGGTCACGAACACCGCGGTGAAGCCGAGCACGAACAGCAGGGCACCGAGCACCATCCGCCCCCGCGGCGGGCGCAGATCGGCCGCCGGGAGCACCGCCGTGGCGGTGGCCGCCGTGCTGCCCCCGGCGGGCGCGGACGCAGCCGGAGCCGGGGCCGGGGCCGTGGTCGCGGCGCTGCCCACCAGCCCGGTGACGTAGGAGAGGTAACCGGGCACGAGCGGCAGCACGCAGGGCGAGGCGAAGCTGATCAGGCCGACGAGCGCCGCGACGGCCGCCGCCACCAGCAGCGGCCCGTCGGTGACCAGGCCGGCGAAGGTCTCCCCCACGTCAGACCTCCTCCGCCTGCACCTGGTCCAGCACCGCGCGCAGGTCGTCCTGCGCCACCGCCCCGGTGTACACGGCGGCGACCCGGCCCTGGCGGTCCAGCACGATGGTGGAGGGGACGGCGTTGGCCGGGTAGTCGCGGAAGGCCAGCGCCACCTCGCCGCGCGGGTCGTAGAGCGAGGGGAACTCGATGCCGAAGCGCTCGACGAAGGCCAGCGCGAACTGCTCGTCGGTCTCCTTCACGTTCAGCCCGACGAACTGCACGCCCTCGTCCCGCACCTCGGCGTAGACCTCCTGGAACTCGGGCGTCTCGATCCGGCACGGGCCGCACCAGGACCCCCAGAAGTTCAGCACGGCCACGTCCCCGGCCAGCGCCGCCGACGAGAACTCCCCGCCGCCCAGCAGGGTGCCGGAGAACTCCGGCGCGGTCGCCCGCTCGTCGGCCGGGATCACCTCGCCGGCCGGGGTGGCCTCGACGAACCGGAACTCGCCGCCGTTGTTGACCTCGACCGCGTCGGAGCCGGTGCTGCACCCGGTGAGGATCGCGCCCGCCAGCAGGGCCGTCAGCAGCCGCCTCATGCGCCCGGCACCGCGTCGGGGTCGGTGGCGCCGGCCGGCTCGGCGTAGGAGACGCGCACGAAGTCGTCGTCCTCGTAGGTGAGCGAGGTGACGCTGGCCAGCGAGCACTGCCGGCGGCGGGGGTCGTGGGCGAACCGGCGTCCCTCGACGTGCAGGCGGGTGGCCCAGATGGGCAGCTGGTGGCTGACCAGCACCGCCTCGTGCCCGCGGGCGGCGTCCCGGGCCGCCTCGACCGCGGCGATCATGCGCGCGGCGATCTCCACGTACGGCTCGCCCCAGGAGGGCTGGAAGGGGTTGCGCAGCTTCCACCAGTTGCGGGGCGCCCGGAAGACGCCGCCGCCCCCGCCGACGACCCGGCCCTCGAACGCGTTGCCGGCCTCGATGATCCGCTCGTCGATCTGCACCTCCAGCCCGGTCGCCTCGGCCAGGGGGCGGATGGTCTGCCGAGCCCGCTCCAGCGGGCTGGACACCAGGTGGACGACGTCCCGCCCGCTGAACCACTCCGCGGCCGCGATGGCCATGGCCTCGCCGGCGGTGGAGAGGCGGTAGCCGGGCAGCCGGCCGTAGAGCACGCCGGCGGGGTTGTGCACCTCGCCGTGCCGGAGGAGGTGGACGACGGTGGTGGTCACGAGGAGCGCTCGCTGTCGATCGCGCCGGTGCGGTGGGCGTCGGCCTCGGCGGCAGCCCGGGCCGCGGCCGGGAGCGCCTCGAGCACCCGGTCGAGGGCCTCGCCGGAGAGCTGCGCGTTGACGAACCACGCCTCGAACGCCGACGGCGGGAGGTACACCCCGCGGGCCAGCAGGGCGTGGAAGAAGGCTGTGTAGCGGGAGACGTCCTGGGTGCGGGCGTCGTCGTAGTCCCGGACCTGGCGCTCGTCGGGCACGAAGAAGACCGAGAACATGTTGCCGGCCTGCTGCACCCGGTGCGGCACACCGGCGGCGAACAGCGCCGCGCTCGCTGCCCCGCGCAGCACGGCGGAGACCTCGTCGCACTGCGCGTAGACCTCGTCGGTGCAGTTCCGCAGGGTGGCCAGGCCGGCCGCGACCGCCACCGGGTTCCCCGAGAGGGTGCCGGCCTGGTAGACCGGCCCGCTCGGCGCGAGGTGCTCCATGAGGTCGGCGCGGCCACCGAACGCCGCCGCCGGGAGCCCCCCGCCCATGACCTTGCCGAAGGTGAACAGGTCGGCGTCGACCGGGTCGAGGCCGTACCAGCCCGACGCCGACACCCGGAAGCCGGTCATGACCTCGTCGAGCACCAGCAGCGCACCGTGCGCCGCCGTGATCCGCCGCAGCTCGGTGTTGAAGCCGTCCAGCGGCGGCACCACGCCCATGTTGCCGGGCGCGGCCTCGCTGACCACGGCCGCGATGGCGTCGCCGCGCTCGGCGAAGACCGCTTCGACGGCGGCGACGTCGTTGTAGGGCAGCACGATGGTGTCCGCGGCGGCCCCCGTGGTCACCCCGGGGGTGTCGGGCAGGCCCAGCGTGGCCACCCCGGAGCCGGCCGAGGCCAGCAGCGCGTCGACGTGGCCGTGGTAGTTGCCGGCGAACTTGACCAGGAGCGGGCGGCCCGTCACCCCGCGCGCCAGCCGCACGGCCGAGAGCACCGCCTCGGTGCCGGAGTTGACCAGCCGCACGCGCTCGACCGGCGCGACGCGGTTGCGGATCTCCTCGGCCAGCTCCAGCTCGCCCTCGGTGGGGGCGCCGAAGGACAGGCCGCGACGCGCGGCCGCGGTCACCGCCTCGACGACGGCGGGGTGCGCGTGGCCCAGGATCATCGGCCCCCACGAGCTGACCAGGTCGACGTAGCGCCGCCCGTCCGCGTCGGTGATCCAGGGACCGGAGGCCTCGGCCATGAAGCGCGGCGTGCCGCCGACGGCGCGGAAGGCGCGCACCGGGCTGTTCACCCCGCCCGGGGTGACGTCCTGACCGCGGGCGAAGAGGCCGGCGGAAACCGGGGCCTCGTAGGTGTAGGGCGGGCTGTCCAGCGAGGTCACGTCCCCAGTGTCCCCTCTGCGCCCGGCGAGCGGTCGGAGGCATCGCGCACACTCCCGAGCAGGGCGGCCCGCAGCGCCGCGGGGTCGCGGGTCGGGACCAGCACCGTCCGACCGTCGGCCAGCCGCAGCGGCAGCCCGGTGCGGCCCCGCGGCAGCGACCAGCCCCCGCCGAGCACGGGGGCACCGGCATCCACCCCGGCGTCGGCCTCCCGCAGCGCGGCGGCGTCGACGTCGCGCAGCGGCACCTGCTCGCGGCCCACCGCCAGGCCGTCGGCGTCCACCCGGACCGTCCACACCCGGCGGGCGGACAGGCAACCGATCGCGACCACGCCGGGCACCGCGACCAGGGTGAGCGCCCAGACCAGCGGCGGGACGTCCGGCCCGGGCAGCAGCAGGTCCCCGAGCAGGAAGAGCCCGAGGACCCCGGCGACCAGCCAGAACGGCCGCCAGGAGCCCCCGGGCTCGACGTACGTCACGTCCCCGACCACCCCTGGGTCAGCGGGTCAGCAACCGCGCCGCCTCGACGGCCCAGTAGGTGAGCACCTGGCCGGCGCCCGCGCGGCGGATGGCGACCAGCGTCTCGAGGATCGCCCGCTCGCGGTCCACCCAGCCGTTGGCGGCGGCCGCCTCGACCATCGCGTACTCGCCGCTGACCTGGTAGGCGCTCACCGGCACCTGCACGGCGTCGGCGACCTTGGAGACGATGTCCAGGTAGGGCAGCGCCGGCTTCACCATGACGGCGTCGGCACCCTCGGCGAGGTCCTGCGCGACCTCGCGCAGCGCCTCGTCGGCGTTCGGCGGGTCCATCTGGTAGGTCGACCGGTCGCCGAACTGCGGGGCACCCTCGGCGGCCTCGCGGAACGGGCCGTAGAAGCCCGAGGCGTACTTGGCCGCGTAGGCCAGGATCGGCACCTCGGAGAACGCGGCGCTGTCCAGCCCGGCGCGGATGGCGGCGACCTGCCCGTCCATCATCCCGCTGGGCGCCACCAGGTGCGCGCCGGCCTGCGCCTGCGCGATCGCCACCGCGGCGTACCGGTCCAGGGTCGGGTCGTTGTCGACGACCCCGGCCGGGGTGACGACGCCGCAGTGCCCGTGGTCGGTGTACTCGCACAGGCAGAGGTCGGCCATGAGGACCAGCTCGTCACCGAGGTCCGCCCGCAGGTGCTGCAGCGCCACGTTGACCACGCCGTCGGCGGCGTCGGCCCCGGACCCGACCGGGTCCTTCTCCGACGGGATGCCGAAGAGCATGAGCCCGCCGATGCCCGCCTCGGCGGCCTCGGCCGCGGCCTTCCGCAGCGAGTCCTGGGTGTGCTGGACCACGCCCGGCATCGAGCCGATGGGCACCGGCGAGTCGATGCCCTCCTTGACGAAGACCGGCAGCACCAGGTCGGCCGGGGCCACCCTGGTCTGCGCGGTCAGCCGCCGCAGCGCCGGCGTGGACCGCAGCCGGCGTCCGCGCGCGAAGCCCGGGTTCGCCCCACCACCCTCGATCACTTGCCCTCGCCGTCCTCCGCCTCGCGCAGCGACAGGGCGTACTCGGCGAGCGCGTCCACCAGCGGCGCCACGGCCGCGGTCTCCGGCTGCACGTCGACCCGCAGCCCGAACTCCTGGGCGCTGGCCGCCGTCGCCGGGCCGATCACCGCGACGACGGTCTTGGCGTGCGGCTTGCCGGCGATGCCGACCAGGTTGCGCACCGTGCTGGAGGAGGTGAAGCAGACGGCGTCGAAGCCACCTCCCTTGATCGCCTCGCGCACCGACGCGGCCGGCGGCGCGGCGCGCACCGTCCGGTAGGCGGTGACGTCGTCGATCTCCCAGCCGCGCTCGACCAGCCCGGCCGCCAGGGTCTCGGTGGCGATGTCGGCGCGCGGCAGGAGCACCCGCTCGATCGGGTCGAGCACGTCGTCGTACTCGGGGAAGTCGGCCAGCAGGCCCTGGCTGGACTGCTCGCCGCTGGGCACCAGCTCCGGCTGGATGCCGAAGTCCCGCACGGCCTCGGCGGTCTGCTCGCCGACGCAGGCCACCTTCACGCCCGCGAACGCGCGGGCGTCGAGGCCCAGGTCGACGAACTTCTCCCGGACGGCCCGCACCGCGTTGACCGAGGTGAACACGATCCAGCCGTAGCGGCCGGTGACCAGGCCCTTGACGGCGCGGTCCATCTGGGCCGGGCTGCGCGGCGGCTCGACGGCGATGGTCGGCACCTCGACCGGCACCGCCCCGTACGCCCGGAGCCGGTCGCTCATGTCCCCGGCCTGGTCCTTGGTCCGCGGCACGAGCACCCGCCAGCCGAACAGCGGGCGGCTCTCCCACCAGGACAGCTTGGCGCGCTTGTCGACGGCGGCGCCGACGGTGGCCACCACGGGCCCGCTGAGCGGGTCGAGGCCGGCGGTCTTCTCCGCCACGGCCGACAGCTTGGTCACCAGGCTCTTCTGGCCGGTCCCGGAGCCGCCGGTCGTCACCACGACCGGGGTGCTGCCGGAGAGCCCGCCCTCCACCAGGCGTGCGGCCGCGTCGGGCAGCGCCTCGGCGGTGCCCTGGAGGACCAGCGTGCCGCCGGTCGCGGCGGCGGCCCCGGCCAGCGCGGCGACGTCGACGCCGCTGCGCAGGTCCGCGGTCACCGCGGTGCTGCCCGGCGCGACGCCGGCGAAGGCGGGGACGGCGGTGGCGGTCGCGACACCCGGCACCACGTCGAACGGCACGGAGGTGCGGCAGACGGCGAGCACCTCCTTGACCACGTCGTCGGAGGTGTAGGGGTCACCGGTGACGAGGCGGACGACGACCGCGCCGCCCTTCGCCGCCGCGACGGCGCCCTTGGCCACCTCGGCGGGCTCACCGGACACCGGCGTCAGTTCGGCCTCCGGGTTGGTCTCGCGGACGGCGTCCTGGAGGGCGGCGGCGACGTCGGGGTCGACGAGGACCACCGACGCCTCGGCCAGCGCCGCGGTGGCGCGGGCGGTGAGCATGCCCGGGTCGCCCGGGCCGGCGCCGACGAACACGACCCGGCCGGACTGGCCTGCGGTCTTGCGGAAGCGCGTCATGCCGTGCTCCTGATCCTGGCCCGACTCCGTCGGGCGTCTGTTGTGGCCCGAGTCCTTCGGGCGTCTGCTGGGGTCTGGGTGGGGCAGGGGGTCACTCGCCGGCCGCCATCAGGGCGGCCGCGCCCCGGTCGAGCAGCTCGGCGGCGAGGGTGCGGCCGAGGGCCGCGGCGTCGGCGAGCGGACCCGTGAGCGAACCGCGCACGGAGTCGCTGCCGTCGAGCGCGGTCACCGAGGCGCGCAGGTACAGCTCCGGGCCGCTCTCGCCCTCGGCCACCTCCGCGTAGGCGGCGACCGGTGCGCTGCAGCCCGCCTCGAGGGTGGCGAGCGTCGCCCGCTCGGCCACCACGCAGGCGCGCGTGGCGGCGTCCTCGAGCCGGCCCAGCAGCTCGCGGGTGCGGGCGTCGCTGGTGCGGCACTCCACGGCGAGGGCTCCCTGGGCGGGAGCGGGGAGCACCTGCAGCGGATCGAGGGTCTCGGTGATCCGGTCGGTGCGGCCGATGCGGCTCAGCCCGGCCCGGGCGAGGACGACGGCGTCCAGGTCACCCGGGCCGTCGGGGGCGCCGGCCACCCGGGCGAGCCGGCTGTCGACGTTGCCGCGGATCGGCACGATCTCCAGCCCGAGCCCGAGGGCCCGCAGCTGGGCGACGCGGCGGGGGGCGCCGGTGCCGATCCGCGCACCGGGCGGCAGCTCGCCGAGGGTGAGCCCGTCGCGGGCGACCAGGGCGTCCCGGGGGTCCTCCCGCACCGGGACGGCGGCCAGGCTCAGCCCCGGCTCCGGCGCGGTGGGCAGGTCCTTGTAGCTGTGCACCGCCAGGTCGACCTCGCCGGCGAGCAGGGCCCGGCGGATCGCGGTGACGAACACCCCGGTCCCACCGAGCTGGGCGATGGCCGCGGAGGACCGGTCGCCCTCGGTGCTGATCAGCACCAGCTCGACCGGCACACCGGTGGCGGCGGTGAGGGCGTCGGCGACGGCCCGGGACTGGGTCTGCGCCAGCACGCTGGCCCGGGTGCCCAGCCGCAGCGGAACAGCGGTGCCCGCCACCGTGGTGGCGGCGTCCTGCACGTCGGCGGCGGTCATGCCGGGCCTCCCGGACGGTCGGGGTCGACGGTGACGGCGTCGGCCAGCCGGCCGGCGCCGGGGGTGACATCGGCGTCGATGCCCAGGCCGAACAGTGCCCGCAGCGCGCCGGCGTAGTCCGTGCCACCCGGCGTGGCGGCCAGTTCCTTCACCCGCACGGTGGGCTCGTGCAGCAGCTTGTCGACGACGCGGCGCACGGTGCGGGCGATCTCCGCACGCGCCCGCGCGTCCAGGTCGGGCAACCGGCCGGCCAGCCGCAGCAGCTCGGCGTCGACGACCTCGGCGGCCTGGCTGCGCAGCGCGGAGACGGTGGGCCCCACCTCGGCGGCCTGCCGCTCGGCGCGCAGCAGCGCCGTCTCCGCCTCGATCATGGCGCGGGCGGTGCTGATGTCGTCGGCCGCCACGGGCCCCGCGGTGGCCTCCCCGTCGCGCTGCTCGCCCTGCAGCAGCGCCGTGTTCCGCTCGCCCTGCAGGAGGGCCAGGTCGACGACGTGCACGCCGGGCAGCGCGGCCACGCCGGGGTCCACGTCCCGGGGCAGCGCGAGGTCGATGACCACCAGCGGCCGGTCGCGCCGGCCGGCCATCGCCGCGGCGACGACCTCGGTGCCCACGACCAGGCCGGTGGCACCGGTGCAGGTGAGCAGGACGTCGGCGGCGGCGAGCTCCTCGCCCATGTGGTCCAGCGGGGCGGCGCGGCCGCCCACGGCCTCGGCCAGCCGCTCGGCGGAGGCCGGGGTGCGGCTGCTGACGACGACGGAGGCACCGCGGCGGGCCAGCGTGGTGGCGGCGAGCGCACCCATGGAGCCGGCGCCGACGACGAGGACGGGGCGGCCGGCGAGGGCGCCGATGCGGGCCTCGGCCCGGTCGAGGGCCACCGACACCAGCGAGGCGCCGGCCCGGTCGATGCCGGTCTCGGAGTGCACCCGCTTGCCCACGCGCAGCGCGCGCTGGGCGACCGGGTGCAGGGCGCGGCCGACGGTGCCCTCCTCGCGGGCGAGGGCGTAGGCGGCGCGCAGCTGCCCGAGCACCTGCGTCTCCCCGACCACCATCGAGTCCAGCCCGGCGGCCACGGTGAACAGGTGGGCGACGGCCTGGTCCTCGTAGTGCACGGTCACGTACGGGGAGAGCTCCTCCACCGTGGCCCCGGCCTGACGGGCCAGCACCCGGCTGACGTCGGTGACGCCGCCGTGGAAGCGCTCGACCTCGGCGAACACCTCGACCCGGTTGCAGGTGGCGAGGACGAGGGCCTCGCTCACGTGGTCGCTGTCGACCAGCTCGTGCAGCGCCTTGACCCGCTCGTCGGGCCCCATCGCGAACTGCTCCAGCAGCGCGACCGGTGCGGTCTGGTGGCTCACGCCCACCGCGAGCATGCTCATGCCGACTCCTCCCCCACGGGCACGGCCCGCTGCTGGCCGAGGAAGGCCAGCACCTGCAGCTCGACGGACAGGTCGACCTGGCGGACGTCGACGCCCGGGGGCGCCGACAACGTCACCGGTGCGAAGTTCAAGATGCTCCTCACCCCGGCCGCGGCGAGCCGGTCGCAGACCTGCTGGGCGACCTCGGCCGGCGTCGCGATGACCCCGATGGAGGCCCCCGCGGCCGTCACGGCGGCCTCCAGCCCGGCCATGTCCTGCACGGTCAGGCCGCCGATGCGCTGGCCCACCCGGCCCGGCGCGGCGTCGAAGAGGCCGACGAACTCGAAGCCCCGGCTGCCGAACCCGGCGTAGTCGGCGAGCGCGGACCCGAGGTTGCCGATGCCCACGAGCACGCAGGCGCGGGACTGCTCGGCCCCCAGCACGCGGGCGATGCGCTCCTGCAGGGCGCGCACGTCGTAGCCGACGCCGCGGACGCCGCAGGAGCCCAGGTGGGACAGGTCCTTGCGCAGACCCGCCGGGTTGACCCCCGCGGCCGTCGCCAGGTCACCGGAGGAGACGGTCGTCCGGCCGCCGTCGGCGAAGCTGGTCAGCACCCTCAGGTACACGGCCAGACGAGCGACGGTGGCCTCCGGGATGGTCCGGGGCCGCGGCTGGATCACGGGCTCTCCACAGCGGTCGCGCCCGGGACCCGGCGGGCGCCGGGGGCGGTGCTGCGACATCGGGGACGCGAGCGCTCGGCGCGCTCGCGTCCGCCACGGTAACCGCTTGTGAACGCAGGAACAAAGTTGCCGACGCGGCGACGGGCCGTTGACCTGGACCGATCGGGTCACAGGTGTGGTGGAGAGCACGATAACCGCTGGCCGCCCGCCACCCGTACGGGGGGCCCGGGTCCGGCCCCGCCCCGGAACCGGGAGACAGCCGGACGGGGCCGCGCCTCAGTCCAGCCCGAGGTCCCGTCGCAGGCGGGGCACGTCGAGCGTGAAATAGGAGTGCTCCCGGCCGTCGAGCAGCAGCACCGGCACCCGGTCGCCGTACTCCGCCTGCAGCTCGGGATCGGCGTCGACGTCCACCCGGACCGGCTCCAGGCCGGCGCGGGCGGCGATCGGGGCCAGCTGCTCGGCGGCGGTCAGGCAGAGGTGGCAGCCGTCGCGGACCAGCAGCTGCAGCCGCTCAGCCATCGGTGGCCTCGCCGGCCGCTGCGCCGACCGGTGCCGCGGCGTCGGTGCCGGTGAGGCCGAGCTCGCGGAGGCGGGCACGGCTGACCTTGCCGGTCAGCGAGTGCGGCAGCGACGGGAGGAAGTGCACCGACGTCGGGACCTTGTACCGCGCGAGCGACTCCGCAGCGTGCCGCTGCAGCTCCTCCACCGCCAGCCGCTCACCCGGCTCGAGGACGACGACGGCCCGCACCGCCGCACCGGTGCGCGGGTCGGGGACGCCGATGACCGCGCTCTCCGCCACCGCCGGGTGCTGCTCGAGGACCCGCTCCACCTCGGCCGGGTAGACGTTGAAGCCGCTGACGAGGACCAGGTCACTGCGCCGGTCGACCAGGTGCAGGTCGCCGTCGGCGTCGCGGTAGGCGAGGTCGCCGGTGCCGAGCCAGCCGTCGGCGTCTGGCCCGTCGGCCCCGTCGGGCCAGAAACCGGAGAAGAGGTTCGGACCGCGCACCCAGATCTCCCCCGGGCCCTCGTCGGCCTCGTCGGCGTCCTCGTCCGCACCGGCGTCCGCGTCCCCGCCGTCGGGCGGGTCCACGGTGCGGGCGCCGACGGTCGCGGTGTCGCGCAGCTCCAGCTCCAGCCCCGGCACCGGGCCACCGATGCACGCGGGCTTGGCCCGGCCGGTGGCCAGGGTGCTGGCCACGACGGGCGCCGCCTCGGTGAGCCCGTAGCCCTCCCACACGGTGACGCCGGCCCGCTCGCGCATCGCCGTCCAGACCTCCTCGGGCAGCGGCGCGGCTCCGGCAGAGGCCACGCGCACGGCCGCGAAGCCACGGCGCAGCTCGGCGTCCGGGTGGGCGGGGTCCTCGAGGTTGCCCGCGTCGGCCGCGGCCAGCCAGGCCTGGTACATCGGCGGGGCGCCCGGCACGGCGGTGACGCCCTCCTCGGCCATCACCGCCAGCGACGCGCGCGGGTCGAAGGTCTCCTGCAGGACGGCGCAGGCCCCGGTGGCCGCGACCAGCCCGAAGCCCGCGTTGAGCCCGTACACGTGGAAGAGCGGCAGCACCAGGAGCACCCGGTCGTCGGGGCGGACCGGCGGCGAGGTCATGGCCAGGCACTGCTGCTGGTTGGCGCGCAGCGCCCCCGAGGTGAGCATCGCGCCGCGCGGCCGGCCGGTGGTCCCGCTGGTGTAGCAGAGGAAGGCCAGCGCGGCGGGGTCGTCGGGCACGGTGGGCGCCGGGCCGTCGGCCGCGGGCGGACCGGGGCAGACCGGCACGCCGGCCAGCGGGTCGCGGACGCCGGGCGCCACCAGGAGCGCAGCCCCGGAGTCGGTGAGGACGTGCTCGAGCTCCGGGTCGGTGTAGGCGGTGTTCACCGGGACGACGACGAGCCCGGCGCGCAGACCGCCCAGCACCGCCCGCAGCCAGTCCAGCCCGTTCGGCAGCTGCACGGCGACGCGGTCGCCGGCGGTCAGCCCGCGGTCGGCGTACCCCGCGGCCGCCCGGTCCGCCGCCGCGTCCAGCTCACCCCAGCTGAGCCGGCGGTCCCCGGTCACCACCGCCGGGGCGTCGGGGTCGCGCTGCGCGGCGGCGCGTACCAGCGCGGCCAGCGACGTGCCTGCCTCGGACACGGACATCTCCTGTCGTCGGTGCGGCGCAGCCCCGGTCGGGGGACGCGTGGGACGCGCCCGGGTGGGCTGCCGTGGACGGCCAGGGGCGATGTTGTCACCATGGGGCCTGCGACGCAGCCCATGCGCGCCGTGACGGCGCG
The DNA here is from genome assembly GCF_054051015.1 of Blastococcus sp. SYSU DS0616. Lineage (NCBI taxonomy): Bacteria > Bacillati > Actinomycetota > Actinomycetes > Geodermatophilales > Geodermatophilaceae > Blastococcus > Blastococcus sp. SYSU DS0616. The sequence goes on along the minus strand of NZ_JBJHAJ010000010.1, from coordinate 56,430 downwards.
CGTGGCGAACGAGGACGGTCCAGGCACAGCGGGCCGACGAGGAGGTCGAACGCCCGCATGCCGCACCCCCTGGACGCCGGGCGGCCGCCCGGTGCCGGCCCCCGCCCGCGTCCGAGGCCGTTCCCCCGCGCGAGCGCGGAGGAGCTGCCGGTCGCTGGAGCGCTCGCCTCGCTCACCGGCCCTCCGGCCGCGCCGGACGACGACGCCGATCCCCTCCCCGTGGAGGTCGCCGCGGAGCTCGCCGACGCCGGTGCGGGCCTCGTGGCGGCCGGCGACGTCGACGTGTGGGGGCTGGTCCGCCGGGCCCAGGGCGGGGACGCCGAGGCGTTCGGGCGGCTCTACGACCGCTACGTGACGCTGGTGCACCGGTACGCCTACCACCGGGTCGGCGACCGCGCGACGGCCGAGGACGTCACCAGCGAGACGTTCGTGCGGGCGCTGCGGCGCATCGACTCGCTGTCGTTCCAGGGTCGTGACGTCGGCGCCTGGCTGGTGACGATCGCCCGGAACATCATCCGCGACCAGGTGAAGAGCAGCCGCTTCCGGCTGGAGGTCAGCACCGCGGACATGCGGGACGCCGACCGGGCGACCGACGGGCCCGAGGACGCCGTGCTGCAGCACCTGACCAACGAGGAGCTCCTGGCGTGCGTGAGGCAGCTGGGGGGCGAGCAGCAGGAGTGCATCGTGCTGCGTTTCATGCACGGTCTCTCCGTCTCCGAGACTGCCGAGATCATGGGGAAGAAGGACGGCGCGATCAAGGCGCTCCAGCACCGGGCGGTCCGGCGGCTGGCGAGCCTGCTCCCCGACGGGCTGCGGTGACCGCACCCAGGGGTCGGGCCGTAACCGGCCGGTCCGCTCCATCGTTGGACACGGGGCGGCGGACCCTCGCCGGGATGCGGACGAGCGCCGAGGCGAGGACGGGAGGTGGCGGGTGATCCGGCCCGAGAACGGCTCGACCATGACCGGTCCCCCGTCCGCACCCGACACCGGGGCGGCGCTGGCCGCTCGCCTCGAGAGCCTCGCCGCTCAGCTCGACACCGACCCCGAGCCGCGGTACCGGGCCCGCGCCCGCGCCCGGCTGGTGGCGATGGCTGCCGTCCGCACCCCGGAGCCCGCCGGCCGTTCGCTGCGCCGGCGGTTGCTCGCGGCTCGCGCGGTGGACCGCCCGCCGGCCCGGTGGCGGGGACGGCTGACCGCGGGGCTCGCCGGCGCCGCGGTCGGCGTCACCGGCCTGGCGGCCCTCGTGGCCGTGGCGGCCGGCGCGCAGCCGGGCGATCCCCTCTACGACCTCAAGCGCGGCACCGAGCAGACGCAGCTGGCGCTCGCCGGCGACAGCCGCGGCCAGACCCTGCTGGAGCTGGCCAGCACGCGCCTGGAGGAGCTCGCCCTCCTCGCCGCCGCCGGGGAGCCGGCGCTCGTCCAGCACACCCTGCGGGCCATGGACGAGCACACCGCCCAGGGGGCCACTTGGCTCACCGGGCGCGCCGTGGAGCTCCGCGACGCCGCACCGCTGGACACCCTGGCCCGCTGGGCCGCCGCGCACTCGGGCGGGCTCGCGACGCTGTCGGACGACGTCCCGGCGGCCGCCGCACCGGCCTACGGGGAGTCCACGGACCTGCTCCGCGCACTGACCGCCCGGGTCGAGGGGCTGCGCGCGGCGCTGCAGTGCTCCGCGGGCCCCGCCGTCGTCGGGGATGACGCGCTCGGCCCGGTCCCCGGCCTCTGCCTCACCGCCGCCCCGCCCGCGGTGGTCGACGAGTCCCCGGCGGCGGTTCCGCCCCACACCGACACCGACACCGACACCACCGTGCCGCCGTCGGCCGGGCCCGCCGAACCCGCCGCACCGCCCACCCCCTCCGAGCCCGGTAGCACCCCTGCGGGCACACCGCAGGCGCCCGGGCCGGGCAGCGCGCCCACCGGTGGCGCCACGGCCACGCCCGGCGCCCCCCGCCCGTCGGTGCCGGCCCTGCCGGTGCCCGGCGGGCCCGGTGGGCCCGGACCGGTCAGCAGCACGACCCGGCCGGCGCCCCCACCGGTGCTCGACGTCCCACTGCCCGGTCCGCTGAACCTCTGCCTGCCGCCGCTGATCACGATCGGCGAGTGCTGACCACGACCTGACCCCGGGCCACCGGCCCGGCTAGGGTCGCAAGGACGGTGCGCCGGGCCGGCCGCAGGCGCAGTCCCGGCGCACCGGGCCGGATCGAGTGAGGGAGGTCGCCGTGCCGCGACTGTCGGTGCGCGGTCGCCGTGCCGCGCAGTCCGCCGAGGAGACCCGCGCCCACGTCGCCGGCGCCGCGTCGGCGGCGGCGGCGGAGGTGGCGAGCCCGACGGCCGTCGAGCCCGACCTCACCGCTGCGGCGTTCTTCGACGTCGATAACACGATGATGATCGGCGCCTCGCTGTTCTGGTTCGCCCGCGGCCTCGCCGCCCGCAAGTACCTCACTAGCCGCGACATCGCCCGCTTCGCCTGGCAGCAGGCGAAGTTCCGCATCGCCGGCAACGAGAGCGCCGACGACATGCTCACCATCCGCGAGAACGCGCTCGCCTTCGTCGCCGGCCGCGAGGTCTCGGAGATCATGCAGGCCGGTGAGGAGATCTACGACGAGCTGATGGCCGACCGCATCTGGTCGGGCACCCGCGCCCTCGCGCAGAAGCACCTCGACGCCGGTCAGCGGGTGTGGCTGGTGACGGCCACGCCGGTCGAGCTCGCGTCGATCATCGCGCACCGGCTCGGGCTGACCGGGGCGCTGGGCACCGTCTCCGAGATCGTCGACGGCCGCTACACGGGGCGGCTGGTCGGCGAGCTGATGCACGGACCGGCCAAGGCGGAGGCGGTGCTGGCCCTCGCCGAGCGGGAAGGCCTGGACCTGTCCCGCTGCACCGCCTACAGCGACTCGGCCAACGACCTGCCCATGCTGTCCCTCACCGGCACGGCGGTGGCGGTCAACCCCGACACCGAGCTGCGGGCGGTCGCCCGCGCCCGGGGCTGGACCATCCGCGACTTCCGCACCGGGCGGAAGGCCGCGAAGATCGGCGTGCCGACGGTGGCCGCCGCCGCGCTCTCCGGCGGGCTGGTCGGTGGCGCGCTCGCCCTGCGCCGCCGCAACAAGCTGCCCTGGTGAGAGGACCCTCGTCCTCCCACGCCTCGCACGCTCGGCGCGGGCCCCTGACGAGGGGCCGTTCCAGCACCTCACCCCAGGGCACGCCCCGCGCGCTCGGCGCGGGCCCCTGACGAGGGCCGTTCCAGCACCTCACCCCAGGGCACGCCCCGCGCGCTCGGCGCGCGCCCCTGACGAGGGCCTTCAGCTGAAGACGCTCCTGCGGCGCAGGAGCAGCTGGTAGAGCGAGTGCTGGATGGTCTCCCGCACCTGGTCGGTCAGGTTGAACACCAGCATCGGGTCCTCCGCGGCGGCCGGTCCGTAGGACGCCGTCTCGATCGGCGCCCCGAAGGCGATCAGCCACTTGGAGGGCAGCGGCACCAGGCCCAGCGGGCCCAGCAGCGGGAAGGTGGGGGTGATCGGGACGTACGGCAGGCCCAGCAGCCGCGCCGCGGTCCGGGCATTCCCGATCATCGGGTAGATCTCCTCGGCGCCCACGATCGCGCAGGGGATGATCGGCGCCCCGGTGCGCAGTGCGGCGGACACGAAGCCACCCCGGCCGAACCGCTGCAGCGTGTACCGCTCCCGGAACGGCTTCCCGATGCCCTTGAAGCCCTCGGGGAAGACGCCCACCAGCTCGCCGCTGGTGAGCAGCCGCTCGGCGTCCTCGTTGCACGCCAGGGTCGCGCCGAACTTGCGGGCGAGCGCGCCCACGACCGGCAGCTCGAACACGAGGTCGGCACCGAGCAGCCGGAACCGGCGGTTCGCCGGGTGTTCGTCGTGCAGCGCCACGGTCGTCATGAGCGCGTCCACCGGCAGCGTGCCGGAGTGGTTGGCCACCACGAGCGCCCCGCTGTCGGCCGGCACGTTCTCCAGGCCGAAGGTCTCCACGCGGAACCACTTCTGGAACAGCGGGCGCAGCATGGGGAGCAGCACGTGATCGGCCAGGTCGGGGTCGAAGCCGAACTCGTCGGTCTCGTACTCGCCGGTGAGCCGCCGCTCCAGGAAGTCGATCCCGCCGACGACCTGCTCCTCCCAGCCCGGCGGTGCCGACGGCGCGGCCACGCGCGGCTCGTCCTCGTCGGGACGCAGCCGGATGACCCGGGCCTCAGGCATCGCGCACCGCCCGGAGGTCCGGCGCCGGTGGGGCCGGGCGCAGCCGCTGCTCGACGGCCGAGGCGGTGTCGCCGAGGCGGCCCAGCACCGAGCGCAGCCCCCCGCCGACCGCCCGGACCGCAGCGGGGTCCAGGAGCGGGGTGACCGTGCGCGCGTAGTCGGCGAGCGCCGCTGCCGTGCTGTAGCGAGGGGTGTAGCCGAAGGAGGTGCGCAGCACCGTGGTGTCCACCACCCGGCCGAAGTTGAGGAAGCGCATCTGCTCCGGGGAGTAGTCGACGAAACCGAACCGGCGCGAGAGGCGCCCGACCGACCCCAGCGCGGGTGAGGGGAGCGGCACCTCGACACGGCCGAGGCGGCGGATGGCCTGCGAGAGCAGCAGGGTGCCCTCGCCGCCCACGTTGACGGTGCCGACGAAGTCGCCCGCGGTGGCGCGGGTGAGCACCGCCAGCGCGTCGTCCTCGTGCAGCAGCTGCACGCGGGCGTCGTAGCCCAGGGCGGTGGGGACCAGCGGCATGCGCAGGAACCCGGTGAGCAGCGAGTCGATGCGCGGACCGATGAAGTTGGTGAAGCGCAGGACGGCCACGTCGACGTCGGGACGCCGGCGGCCGAAGGAGCGCACGTAGCCCTCGATGTCGACGCTGTCCTTGGCGAACCCGCCCGAGGGCACCTGCCGGGCCTGCATCGCCTCGGTGAACACGGCCGGGTCGCGGGAGGACGCGCCGTAGACGGCGCTGGTCGACTTCAGCACGAACCGGCGCACCGAGGGCGCCCGCTGGCAGGCCGCGAGCAGCTGCATCGTGCCGATGACGTTGAGCTCCTTCATCGGCACCCGTCCACCGGAGCCGGCGGGCGTCGAGCTGATGTTCATGTGCACGACGGTGTCGACCGACGCCGTCGCGATGACCTTGCCGATCAGCGGATTGCGGATGTCGGCCCGCACGAACTCGGTACGGCCCAACCGGCGCAGCATGGCCGGGGAGGGCGGGACGGTGTCCACGCCGATGACCCGCTGGATGCGCGGATCGGTGGCGAGCTCGGCCGCCAGCGCGCCGCCCAACCACCGGCTCACGCCGGTGACGAGGACGACCGCGGGCGGCACGAGCTTCAGCTCACTTCTTGTTGCGGCGCTGGACGCGCGTCTTCTTCAGCAGCTTGCGGTGCTTCTTCTTAGCCATCCGCTTACGCCGCTTCTTGATGACCGAACCCACGTGTGTGCTCCCGACTTCGTCGCTAGATGATCAGCTCGCACGCGACAGCGGGACCGCATCCCGGTGTCGCCCGGCGACCGAGCGTACCCGAGCCGCCCCGCGGTGACGCTGCAGCACGGTCACCCCCGGGCGACGCTGCGGCTGACGCCGTCATCCTCCGGGCGCCGTCGCGGGCGGCTGCCGGCCCTGTCGCGCAGAGCCGGCCCGCACCCCCACCCGGGAATCCCGGCAGGGTCACTAGGGCGACACCACAGCCGCGCGCCGGCTCCCGTCGGGTGGAGCCGGCCCTCGGCCCCGTCCGGAGACTCACCCCGAGCCCGCGAGGGGTGAGGAGGACGGGGCCCTCTCCCAGGCGACGACGTTGTCGCCGGCGCTCTCTCAGGCGATGTCGGTGTAGGCGTCGCGCAGGTAGTCCTGCACGGCGCGCTCGGGCACGCGGAACGAGCGGCCGACGCGCACGGCGGCGAGCTCACCGGCGTGGACCAGGCGGTACACGGTCATCTTGGAGACGCGCATCATCGAGGCGACCTCGGCGACGGTCAGGAAGGTGACGGCGGCGCGGGGGGCCGGGACGGCCGGGCGACCGATCGGCATGGCGGCCGGGTGCTGCGCGGGGACGGGGCGCCCCATGGCGGCGGCCGTCATCGGACGGCCCATCGGGCGGGGGACGGGCATCCCCGGACGGACGACGGTGGCGGCAGCGTGAGCGGCGTGGCGCTGGGGCATGGTCATGTCTTCGTCTCCGGAACCTAGCTCGTGTCGTGGCGCCGGCTTCCCCACCGGCAACTGAACACGCACGCGCTGGTACTGAGAGTAAGGGGGCGTGCGTGACGGAAGCGATGGTTGAAACGAACAGGCGGACCGGTCCGTCCTAGGCAGAACTACACCTATGCAACACGGTGCACACGCGTTTCGGCGCGTTTCGCGACACGGTGAGAACTCGGTGACGCAGCGTCGCCCATTTCCTCGTCTCCGTGCACTAGCGTGTTCGCCCGCTCACGCACCGTCCGGTCGATCTGTCGACTCGGGAAGGCGCCGGCACTGCGTCCTACCGGGTCGACGTCAGGACTTGTCGGCACCCAGCTCCACAGAACGGGCGTGCGCCGCCTCGATGGCCGCCATCAGCGCCGCACGGACGCCGTGCTTCTCCAGCTCCCGGATCGCGGCGATGGTCGTGCCGCCCGGGCTGGACACCGCCTCGCGCAGCTGGACGGGGTGCTCCCCCGAGTCGCGCATCATCACCGCCGCGCCCAGCGCCGTCTGCACGATGAGGTCGGCGGCCAGCGCGCGGGGCAGGCCCAGCAGGATGCCGGCGTCCACCATCGCCTCGACCAGGTAGAAGAAGTACGCCGGCCCGCTGCCCGACAGCGCGGTGACGGCGTCCTGCTGCGACTCCGGGACCCGGCGGACCTGCCCGACGGCGGCCAGCAGGGCCTCCGCCTCGTCCAGGTGCTCCTCACCCGCGTGCGCACCGGCCGACAGCACGCTCATGCCCTCGTCCACCAGCGCCGGGGTGTTCGGCATCACCCGCACCACCGGGACGCCGGGGGGCAGCGCGGCCTCGAGCCGCGCGGTGGGCACCCCCGCGGCGACCGAGACCACCAGGTGCCCGGTGTCGACGTGCTCGGTGACCAGGCCGAGGAGCGTGTCGATGTCCTGCGGCTTCACCGCGAGGAGGAGCACGCGCGCCCGGGCCGCGGCGTCGGCCAGCGACACCGCCGGCACGCCGTAGCGCCCGGCCAGCTCCGCGGCGCGCTCCGCGCTGCGCTCGACGACCAGGATCCCGTCGGCCCCGCCGCGCCGGACCAGGCCAGAGAGCAGCGCCTCACCGATCTTGCCGCCGCCGATGATCGCCAGGCCGCGGCGGCCGGTGGCCGTCACGACCGCCCACCCGCGACGGGCACCTGCGCGCGGACGGCGCAGCCGGCGGCCGGTAGGCGGCGGTCCTCGGTCGATTCTCCCCAGGGCATGACGTGCTCCCAGCTCTCGGGCGCGCGGCCGCTCCCGGCCGCGCGCTCTCCGGTGATGGCGATCGGTCGCGGCTGGACGGACGCGACGGCCGGTCCCCCGTCGCCGGCCACCACGACGACCGGGCAGCGAGCGGGCCCACCGGGGAACCGGCGGCGCGGGTGGACGGGCACGCCCGAAACCGTAGTGCTCCGGCGTGTGCCGGTTCAGGGCGCCGGGTAGCGCCGCCGTCATGGCAGGAGAACTGGACGGGATGAGGGTGGCCGTGCTGGCCACCGACGGTGTCGAGCAGGTCGAGCTGGACCGGCCCTGGCAGGCGCTCGAGGAGGCCGGTGCCGAGCCGGAGCTGGTGTCGTTCTCGACCGGCACGATCACCGCTTACGACCACATCGACAAGGGCGAGCACCGCACGGTGGACACCGACCTCGGGTCGGCGGATCCGGACGACTACGCGGCGCTGGTCCTGCCGGGCGGCGTGATCAACGGCGACTTCGTGCGCGCCGACGCCGACGCGGTGACCTTCGTCAAGGCCTTCTTCGAGGCGGGGAAGCCGGTGGCGGCGATCTGCCACGCGCCCTGGGTGCTGATCGAGGCCGACGTGGTCCGCGGCCGGCGCATGACCTCCTGGCCGTCACTGCAGACCGACCTGCGCAACGCGGGCGCGAACTGGGTGGACGAGGAGGTCGTCGTCGACGGGAACCTGATCACCAGCCGCAAGCCCGACGACCTGGACGCGTTCGGGGCGGCGATCGTCGAGGAGTTCGCGGCCTCGCGCGACGCCGAGCCGGCCGACGCCTGACGGCGGATCAGGACGTCGCGAGGAGGGTGGCCGCCGGGGCGATGGTCAGCAGGGTCCCGGCGAACACCAGGACGGCGAGCAGCCGGGCGCCGACCGGCTCGGCGCCCTGGCGCTCCCGCCACACGTTGACCCCGCTCACCAGGCCGGCGACCGCGAGCGGGGCGAGGAAGACCGCCAGGTGCGGGATCATCTCCCACAGCACCGTGGCCGCGAAGTAGATGCCCACCCCGGCCGCGAGGGCGATGACCAGCTCGCCGGCGAACCGGAGCCAGGCCAGCGCGCTCTCCCGCGGGGTGACGTCCAGGTCGGCGTCCGGGTCGCCGGCCCGCACGACCGGGATCGGCCCGGTCGAGGGGACGCCGTCGCGGGACGACTTCTCGGTGGCCGGCGCGTCGGTGACCGATGCCTCGCGGGCGGGCCGGCGCGTGGCCGTGCGCTGCGCGCCGGCGGCCTCGGCGGGCCGCCGCAGCGGCGGCACCGGACCCGAGGGGTGCGGCACCCCGGGCTTGCGGTCCGGCCGCAGGCCGGGGATCGCGGCGGTCACCGGGTCGGCGGCCCGGCCCGACGCCCGGGCCCCGTGACTGCGCGCCGGGGCCGGCTCCGGCAACTGCGCGTCGCTGCGCCGCCGGCCGTACCCGGAGCGGTCGACACCGGCGTCCGCGCGGCGCTGGCGGATCCCGGTGTCGTCCTCGTCCTCGACCCGGCGACGGCGGGCGGTGCGGGCGGCGGACTCGATGCCTGCCTCCCGCAGGATCTCGGCGAGCGAGCGACCTCCCGTGTCCGGGTTCCAGTCCGGCTCGGCCATCACGCGCCTCCCAACGAGTCCAGCCTGCGCAGGATGACTCCCTCGCGCAGCGCCCACGGACAGATCCGCACGGACGGTACGTCGAGCGCACGCAGAGTAGCGGCAGCCACGACCGCACCGGCGGGAACCTGGTGCGCCCGCGCGGCGGACACGCCCGGCAGCTCGGCCAGCGCCGACGAGCCGATGCGCGAGACGAAGCCGACCAGCTGACCCAGCCCGGTCGCGGTCAGCTCCCGGGGGACGCGCAGCCCGGCGCCCGACGGCGCGGCCCCGGCGAGCCGGGCGAGGGTGCGGAAGGTCTTGCTCGTGGCGGCCACCAGGTCCGGCGGACCGGCCGCGGCGATCTTCTCCGCCGCCGGCCCGAGCAGGTCGGCGGCGTGCGCGGCGAGCTCGTCCAGGGCTGCGAGGTCGGGGCGTCCACCCTCCTCCGCCCGGGGCAGGAACCGCCGCGTCATCCGGCCCGCCCCCAGGGGGAGGGAGAGGGCCACCTCGGGGTCCTCGTCGATGCCCGCGGCGAGCTCCAGGGAGCCCCCGCCGATGTCGAGCACCAGCAGCCGGCCGGCGCTCCAGCCGAACCAGCGCCGGACGGCGAGGAAGGTCAGCCGCGCCTCCTCCTCGCCGCTGAGCACCTGCAGCTCCACACCGGTGCGCCGCTGGACCCGGTCCAGCACCTCCAGGCCGTTGGCCGCCTCGCGGATGGCCGAGGTGACCAGCGCCATGAACTCGTCGCAGCGCTGCGCCTCCGCCTGCGCGCGGGCGTCCTGGACCGCCTGGAGGAGCGCCTTCTCCCCCGCCTTGGACAGCACGTCGTCGGGCCCCACGTGCTCGGCCAGCCGGAGCACCGACCTGTCGTCGTGCATCGGCGTGGGGTGCGCACCGCGGTGGGCGTCCACCACCAGCAGATGCACGGTGTTCGATCCGACGTCCAGCACACCCAACCGCATGCGAGCGATTCTGCCTGGCCCCCTCCAGAGGCTCGCGCCGAGCGGAGCGAGGCGTGCGGCCGCGGGGGGCCTTCTAGGCTGGCCCGGTGCGAAACGAGCCTCCCGACGAGGTCGACCCGGACTTCCCCCGCGAGTGGGTGGAGTTCCCCGATCCCGCCGACCCCGAGCACGTCGTCCGGGCGGACCTGACCTGGCTGACGTCGGCGTGGACGTGCGTCTTCGGCCGGGGCTGCGCGGGCGTCGTCGAGGGCCGGGCGGACGACGGCTGCTGCAGCCACGGGGCCTTCTTCACCGACGAGGACGACCTGCACCGGGTGACCGCCGCGGTGGCCGACCTCACCGGCGAGGACTGGCAGCTCGCCCCGATCGGGCGCGGCGCGTGGACCGAGGAGGACGGCGCCGACGACGAGGACGCCACCCGGTCGCTCCGGACCCGCGTGGTGGACGGCGCCTGCGTCTTCCTGAACCGGCCGGGGTTCTCCGGCGGCACGGGGTGCGCGCTGCACCGGATGGCGCTGCGCACCGGCCTGCACCCCCTCACCACCAAGCCGGACGTGTGCTGGCAGCTGCCGGTCCGCCGCGAGCAGGAGCACGTGGACCGCCCCGACGGCACGCGGGTGCTGGTCTCGACGATCGGTGAGTTCGACCGGCGCGGGTGGGGGCCCGGCGGTGCCGACCTGCACTGGTGGTGCACCGGCTCCCCGACGGCGCACGTCTCCCCCGAGCCGCTGGTCGAGACCTACGCCGCGGAGCTGGTCGCGCTGCTCGGGGCGCCGGCCTACGAGGAGCTACGCCGGCTGGCCGAGCTCCGGCTCGACCTGGGCCTGATCGCCCCGCACCCCGCCAGCCCGGCGCTCGCCGGGCCGGTACCCCTCCAGCTGCACCGGCGGCGCCCCGACGCGTGACGCCCCGCCGGTCCGGAAGGTCTGCCGGTAGGAGCGCGGGGAGACCCCGCGCCGGCGGGCGAACTGCTCGCGGAGCCCGGCGGCGGTCCCGAAGCCCACCAGCCGGGCGATCTCCTCGACGGGCGCATCGCTGTTCTCCAGCAGCTCCTCGGCCGCCGCCAGCCGCTGCGCGAGCACCCAGGCGTGCGGCGTCGTCCCGGTCGTGGCCTTGAACCGCCGGGCGAAGCTGCGCGGGCTCATCAGGGCCCGGCGCGCCAGGACGTCGACCGACAGGTCCTCGGCGAGGTGCCGACCGGCCCACTCCAGGACGACGCCCAGCAGGTCGTCGGAGCAGGCGGGGACCGGGGCGTCGACGAACTGCGCCTGACCGCCGTCGCGGTGCGGTGGGACGACCATCTCCCGGGCGAGCGCGTTCGCCGCTGTCGCGCCCCACTCGCGGCGCACCAGGTGCAGCAGCGCGTCGACGCCGGCCGCCGTCCCCGCACCGGTGATCACCTGCCCGTTGTCGACGTAGAGGACGGCAGGGTCGACGTCGAGAGCGGGGAACCGCGCGGCGAGCTCCCCGGCGTACTTCCAGTGCGTGGTCACCCGCCGCCCGTCCAGCAGGCCGGCGGCGGCGAGCACGAAGGCCCCGGTGCAGTGGCTCACCAGGATCGCGCCGCGGGCGGCAGCGGCCCGCAGCGCGTCCAGCAGCTCCGCCGAGGGGTCCTCCTCGAACACCTCCCAGGCGGTGATCAGCACGATGCCGGAGCGCTCCAGGCGGTCGAGGCCCTGCTCGACGACGATCGGGATGCCGGTGTCGGTACGGAGCACGCCGGGCCGCTCGGTGACCAGCGCGAAGTCGAAGACGGGCAGGCCGAGGGCGCGGCGGTCGTAGCCGAACACCTCGGCGGCGACCCCCACCCCGAAGCTGCCGACGAGACCGTCGGCCACGACGGCGCTGACGACGACGGGAACGGCGCCGGTGCCGGGCGCGGTGCTGGGCATGCGCAGATGATGGCAGAAACCATGCGATGTCGGTCGTTCCTGCCACTCGTCCCGCCGGCCCGACCGGCGCAGGCTGCCGGCATGCTGCTGATCACCTGCCCCGTCACCCGCTCCGACGAGCTGGTCGCCGACCGGCGGATCCGGTCGGTCACCAACCACCCGACGCACATCGCGCTGCACGTCGAGTGCCCCGCCTGCGGCGCCGTGCACGCGTACCGGACCGGCCGCCGCTGGGAGGCCGCCCGGGCCGCGCGCACCGCCGCACCCGCCCGGGAGGCGAGGGAGCTGCACCCGGCCTAGCATCGAACACATGAGCGAACCGAACGCCGCGGACCAGACCACCGAGAAGGACCCGGACGAGTGGGTCACCGGTGACGAGCCCGCCACGGGCGCGCAGAAGAGCTACCTCGAGACGCTCGCCCGGGGCACCGACGAGGAGATCCCGGAGGACATCTCGAAGGCCGACGCCTCGAAGAAGATCGACGACCTGAAGTCGTAGGACCCCGGCCCCGTCCCGGGTCCCACCCCGAGCGTGCGAGGGGTGGGGAGGACGGGTGTCCTTCCTCAGGCCTCCAGCTTGTAGCCCAGACCCCGCACCGTCAGCAGGTACTTCGGGTTCGCGGGGTCGGGCTCGAGCTTGGCCCGCAGCCGCTTCACGTGGACGTCGAGGGTCTTGGTGTCGCCGACGTAGTCCGACCCCCACACCCGGTCGATGAGCTGGGCCCGCGTGAGCACCCGGCCGGCGTTGCGGAGCAGGAACTCCAGCAGGTCGAACTCCTTCAGCGGGAGGGCGACCTGTTCCCCGTCGACCGCGACGACGTGCCGCTCGACGTCCATCCGGACCGGCCCGGCGGTCAGCACCCCGCCCTCGACGGGCGCCGCCTCCGCGGCCTCGCCCCGGCGGCGCAGCACCGCGCGGATGCGCGCGACCAGTTCGCGCGCCGAGTACGGCTTGGTCACGTAGTCGTCGGCACCGAGCTCGAGGCCGACGACCTTGTCGATCTCGGCGTCCTTCGCGGTGAGCATGATGATCGGCACGTTGCCGCGGGACCGCAGCGCCCGGCAGACCTCGGTGCCCGGCAGGCCGGGGAGCATCAGGTCGAGCAGCACGATGTCGGCGCCGCCGCGGTCGTACTCCTCCAGCGCATCGGGCCCGGTGGCGGCCACGACGGTCTCGAAGCCCTCCCGCCGCAGCATGTAGGACAGGGCGTCGGAGAAGGACTCCTCGTCCTCGACGACCAGGACTCGGCTCATGGGGTCTCGCTCTCCAGTTTCTGCGTTGCGGGGACGGACGACTCCGCCGCCGGGTTCTCGGCGGGGCCGGCGAGCGGGATGCGCAGGGTGAACGTCGAGCCCAGCCCTTCCTCGCTCCAGACGGTCACCGAACCACCATGGTTGCTGGCGACGTGCTTGACGATGGCCAGGCCCAGACCGGTTCCCCCGGTGCTGCTGGCGCGGGACTGGTCCACCCGGTAGAAGCGCTCGAACACCCGGTGCCGGTCCGCGCGCGGGATGCCGATGCCGCTGTCGGTGACGGCGATCTCCGCGAACCCCGACCGCGCCCGGGCGGCGACCGCGACCCGGCTCCTGCCCTCGCTGTAGGCCACCGCGTTGGCCAGCAGGTTGGTCACCGCCGTGACCAGCTGGCTCTCCACCCCGCGCACCACCAGCCCATGCTGCCCGCCGACCACGATCTCCAACTCCTTGGCGCGGGCGGCGGTGCGTGTGCGGTCGACCGCCTCGCCGAGCACCCGGTCGACCTCCACGGGCACCAGGTCGGGCAGCGGCTCGCCGCCCTGCAGCCGGGAGAGGTCGATCAGCTCCCGCACCAGCCGACCCAGCCGGTCGGCCTCGTGGGTGATCCGGGCCGCGAAGCGCTGCACCGCCTCGGGGTCGTCGGCCGCCCCCTCGATGGCCTCGGCGAGGAGGGCCAGCGCCCCCACCGGCGTCTTGAGCTCGTGCCCCACGTTCGCGACGAAGTCGCGGCGCACCGCCTCCACCCGCCGCGCCTCGGTGACGTCCTGGAGCACCAGCGCGACCGGGCCGGGAGGCGGGGTCGTGCCGCCGTCGAGGCGCACGCCGTGCACACCGACCAGCCGCGGCCCCCCGCCGACCACGTCACCGGGCAGCCGGACGTCCACGCGGCGGGAGCCCCCGCCGCGCACCGCCCGGGCGAGCGTCAGCAGCTCGGGCACCAGCAGCCGGGTGCCCCGCACGATGCCCAGCGCCCGGGCCGCCGGGTTGGCCAGCAGCACGGCGTCGTCGATGCCGACCACCACGACCGCCGGATCCATCAGCTCCACCAACCGCCGAGCCAGCACGTCCTCGGGCAGCGCGACGGCCGCCCCGTCGAGGGGGCGGCGCCCCAGCTCGCGGCCGGAACGGAGGATGATGGCGGCGGCCACCACCCCACCCAGGAGGAGGCCGACCACCAGGGCGACCAGTGGACTCACGGCCCAGATGCTAGGTGTGCCGGGGCCGGGCACCATGCTCCGGCAAGAGGTTCACCGCTCGGACGGGTCAGTGTTCACCGGCGATAGGGCCGGAGTTCACCCCACAGCGGCCGGAACGGTCCCCGGCGCGCCTACCGTCGCCGGGGAATCACGACGAGAGGACGACCGTGCGGGACACTTACCACGAGGAACTCGAAGACATCAACACCTGCCTGGTGGAGATGGCCAACTCCGTGGGCTCGCAGATGAGCACCGCCACGACGGCGCTCCTCGACGCCGACGTCGCCCTGGCCGACCGGGTCATCGCCGGCGACGACCAGATCGACGCCACCCGGGAGAGCATCGAGCAGCGCACGTTCACCCTGCTCGCCCGCCAGCAGCCGGTGGCCGGCGACCTGCGGACCATCACGGCGGCCATGCGGATCGTCGCCGACCTCGAGCGCATGGGCGACCTCGCCGCGCACATCGCCAAGGTGGCGCGCATGCGGTTCCCCGACCACGCGGTGCCGCAGGAGGTGCGCCCGTCCTTCCTGGAGGCCGGCAACGTGGCCGAGCTGCTCATCGCGAAGACGGCGACGGTGATCGCGAAGCGGGACATCGAGGCGGCGCGGGAGCTGGAGACCGACGACGACGCGATGGACCAGATCCACCGCGGCCTGTTCCGCCAGCTGCTGAGCGAGACCTGGCCGCACGGCATCGAGTCGGCCATCGACATCACGCTGCTGGGTCGTTACTACGAGCGCTTCGCCGACCACGCGGTCAGCGTGGCCCGGCGGGTCTGCTACCTGGTCACCGGCGAGCGCTGGGAGTCCGAGGCGACCGCATCGTCGTCCTGACGGACGGCACCGCGGCCTGGAGCCGTCCCCTGCTGGGCTGAGCCCGGCGCTGCCGACTTTCCCGGGGAATCCCCGGGTCCCCCTCCGTCGCAGCGCCCGCAGGGGGCGGCTCCCGCGCTTCCTCACCGACCCCTGCGGGGCCGGCCCGTCAGCGCTTGCCCTGGTTCTTGACGGCTTCGATGGCGGCCGCCGCGGCGTCGGGGTCGAGGTACTCGCCGCCCGGCTTCACCGGCCGCAGGTCGTCGTCGAGGTCGTAGCGGAGCGGCACCCCGGTCGGGATGTTGAGGCCGACGACCTCGTCCTTCCCCATGTCGTCGAGGTGCTTCACCAGCGCGCGCAGGCTGTTGCCGTGGGCGGCGACCAGCACGGTCTTCCCCAGCCGCAGGTCCGGCACGATCGCGTCGTACCAGTACGGCAGCATCCGGACGACGACGTCGGCCAGGCACTCGGTCGCCGGGCGCGCCTCCGGCGGGAGGAACGAGTAGCGGGCGTCGCCGTCCTGGCTGTACTCGCTGCCCGGCTCGATCGGCGGCGGCGGGGTGTCGTAGGAGCGGCGCCAGGTCATGAACTGCTCCTCGCCGTACTCGGCGAGCGTGGCGGCCTTGTCCTTGCCCTGCAGCGCCCCGTAGTGCCGCTCGTTCAGCCGCCAGGAGCGCTGCACCGGGATCCACTGCCGGTCGGCCTCGTGCAGCGCCAGCTCAGCGGTCATGATCGCCCGGCGCAGCAGCGAGGTGTGCGAGACGTCGGGCAGCAGCCCGTGCTCGGCCATCAGCCGTCCGCCGCGGGCAGCCTCCTCGCGCCCCTTCTCCGTGAGCGGCACGTCCACCCAGCCGGTGAAGAGGTTGGCCTTGTTCCACTCGCTCTCGCCGTGGCGGAGCAGCACCAGGGTTCCCGTCGAGGTCGTCACGGCGATCATCCTGCCCGACGCCGCCGCCACGGGCAGCAGGGCCGTCAGGCCAGGGCCAGCTCCCGCTCGCCGTCGCGCGCCCAGCACACCGCCGCGGTGACCTCCTCGCTGCCCGTGGGCACGGCGAGGGCCGCGCCGCGGCCGGGCACCGGTGCGGCGCACCCTCGTCAACACTCCGTTGCGCTATCGGGTCACTGCGTGGCCGAGGACACCCGTCTCGGCCGGCCCGGCAGCCAGAGCAGCACCACCACCGCCGCGACGAGGGTCGCGGCCGCCGTCCCGATGGCCGTCAGGTGCATCGCCGTGACGAACGCCTCCCGGGCGGGCTCGACCACCGCGGTCGCGGCCCGCGCGACCTCCGGCGTCCCCTCGGCCTGCGCCCGGCGCACGGCGTCCAGCGTGGCGACGACCGACTGCCGGGCGTCGTCGCGCGCACCGGCCGGGAGCCCGTCGGCCACGGACCCCAGCTGTGCGGAGTAGGTGGCGGCCAGCAGGGAGCCCAGGATCGCGACGCCCAGGGCGCCGCCCACCTGCCGCACCGAGTTGTTGACCGCGGCACCGGCGCCGGCCTTCTCCCGCGGCACCACGGACATGATCGACTCGGTTGCGGGGGCCATGACCGCGCCCATGCCGAGCCCCTGCACGGAGAGCACCACCAGCAGCAGCCAGACGGGGGAGGTGAGGTCGAGCAGCTGCACCCCGAGGAACGACAGGGTGATGAGCAGGAAGCCGGTCGCGCAGACGGCCTTGGCCCCGAACCGCTCGGCCAGCCCGGAGCTGCGGGGCGCCATGAGCGCCATGCCGAGCGCGACCGGGATCAGCGCCGCGCCGCTCTGCAACGGCGAGTAGCCGCGCGCGCCCTGCAGGTAGAACACCAGGTAGAACGTCGCGCCGAGCAGCGCGAAGAAGTTCAGGCCGAGGGCTGCTGCGGCGGCGGAGAAGGCCGGGTTGCGGAACAGCGAGACGTCGAGCGCGGGGTGGGCCGACCGGCGCTGCAGCCAGACGAAGACGGCCAGCAGGACCAGACCGCCGAGCAGGGGTACGAGGACGCCCGGCGTCGTCCACCCCGCTCCCCCGCCGCCGTGGATGATGCCGTAGACGAGGCCGGCGAGCGCGACGATCGACAGCAGCACGCCCGGCACGTCCAGCCGGCCGGGGTTGGGGTCCCTCGACTCCGGGACGAAGGCGAGCACGGCGACGATGCCCAGCACCGCCACGGGGACGCCGACCAGGAAGACCGCGCCCCACCAGAAGTGCTCCAGGACCGCGCCCCCGGCCAGCGGGCCGCCGGCGACGGCGATCCCGGCCGTGCCCGCCCAGACACCGATGGCGCGCCCGCGCTCGCGGGGCGGGAAGACGTTGGTGATGACCGCCAGCGTCGTCGGCTGGACCGCGGCCCCGCCGATGCCCATCACCGCCCGCCAGGCGATGAGCTCCAGGGGGCTGTCGCTCAGCGCGGCGAACACCGACCCCACGGCGAAGATGCCCAGGCCGAT
Source organism: Blastococcus sp. SYSU DS0616 (assembly GCF_054051015.1). Lineage (NCBI taxonomy): Bacteria > Bacillati > Actinomycetota > Actinomycetes > Geodermatophilales > Geodermatophilaceae > Blastococcus > Blastococcus sp. SYSU DS0616. Next base: position 38,908 of record NZ_JBJHAJ010000010.1, on the reverse strand, counting down.
CAGCAGCACCCGCCGGCGGCCGATCCGGTCGCCGATGACGCCCCAGGTGAACAGCAGGCCGGCGAACACGAGGATGTAGGCGTCGACGACCCACTGGAGCTCGCCCTGGCTGGCCTCCAGCTCCCGCTGCAGCGTCGGGAGGGCGACGTTGAGGATCGTGTTGCCCATGATCACCACGAGCAGGCAGACGGTCATGGTGGCCAGCACCCACCACCGGCGGGCGTAGCCGGGCCCCGCGCCCTCGCCGGGTGCCTCGGCACCCGGCTGCGCCCTGTCCGTCGCCGTCATGCCCCGGGCGCCGGGTCGGCGTCCCGCCCTCCCGCGGCCGGGCGGCGCGAGGGGTCGGCGAAGGCCGCGAACGCCTCCAGGTTGCGCAGCGACTCCCCGCGCTTGACCCGCCACTCCCACTCGCGGCGGATCGACGTGCCGAACCCGATCTCGAGCATGGTGTTGAAATGGTCGTCGGCGTAGCTGAGGACCGCCCCGAGGAGCCGGTCGAGCTCCTCGGGCGTGACGGCGGCGTGCGGCAGCCGGCCGGTGAGGTAGACGTCGCCCACGGAGTCGATCGAGTACGAGACGCCGTACATGCGGGCGTTGTGCTGCAGCAGGTAGGTCCACAGCTGCTCGCGGTTCTCGTCGGGCTGGCGGCAGACGAACGCCTCCACGCGCAGCGCGTGGTCCCCGACGATGAGCCCGCAGACCGTCTTCAGCTTCTTCGTCCCCGGCAGCTCCACGAGCCACGTGCCCGGCCTCGGGTGCTCGTGCACCAGCTCGCTGTCGCGCAGGGTCCGGTCGATGACGGCGTCGAGCTCCTCGATCGTCCGGTTCACCGCGCGACCCCCATCCCGGGCAGGGCCCGCAGCGGCCCACCCCGGCGGTCGCGCACCGGGCGGGCCGGCGGCGCCGCCATGTCGGCGGCCGCGGCGACGTAGGCGTCGACGAGCGCGTCGGCGGTGCGGTCCCAGGAGAAGCCGGCCGCGTGCCGGCCGGCGCCCGCGGCCAGCAGCTCCCGGCGGGCGAGGACCGAGCGCACCGCGGCGGCGTAGTCGTCGGCCCGGTGGCCGTCGACCAGCACACCGGAGACACCGTCGCGCACCGCCGTCGGCAGGCCGCCCACGGCCGCCGCGACGACGGGGGTGCCGCAGGCCTGCGACTCCAGCGCCACCAGGCCGAAGGACTCGTTGTGGCTGGGGACGACCGTCACGTCCGCGGCCCGGTAGAACTCGGCCAGCCGCGCGGGGGGCTGCGGCGCGTGGAAGCGGACGACGTCGCCGATGCCCAGCGAGCGGGCCAGCTGCTCGAGCTGCCGGGGAGCGTCCAGGCCGGTGCCGCTGGGCGCACCGACCACGTGCACCTGCAGCCGGGAGCGCAGCGCCGGGTCGTCGGCCAGCAGGCGGGCCGCGGTGTGCAGCAGCACGTCGGGAGCCTTGAGCGGCTGGATGCGCCCGACGAACAGCAGCACCACGGCGTCGTCCGGGACGCCGATCGTGCGGCGGGCCGCCGCCCGGCTGCCCGGCCGGAACCGGTCGAGGTCGACCCCCGGCGGGACGACGAGGGTGCGCGCGGGGTCCGCGCCGTAGAGGCGCACCAGCTGGCGGGCCTCCTCGTCGGTGTTGGCGATCAGCCGGTCGGCCTCGGCCACCACCTGCTCCTCCCCGATCACGCGGGCGCGGGGCTCGGGGCGGTCGCCCGCGGCCAACGCCTCGTTCTTGACCTTGGCCAGGGTGTGCGCGGTGTGCACCAGCGGCACCCCCCAGCGGTCGCGGGCCAGCCAGCCGACCTGCCCGGAGAGCCAGTAGTGCGAGTGCACGACGTCGTAGTGGCCCGGCTCGTGCTGGGCCTCCGCGCGCAGCACCGCGGCCGTGAACGCGCAGAGCTGGGCGGGCAGCTCCTCCTTGCCCAGGCCCTCGAACGGCCCGGCGCTGACGTGCCGCACGGTGACACCGGGCGTCACCTCCACCACCGGGGGCAGCTCGCTGGAGGTGGCGCGGGTGAAGACGTCGACCTCGATGCCCTGGGCGGCCAGCCGGCGCGACACCTCGACGATGTAGACGTTCATGCCGCCGGCATCACCGGCACCGGGCTGGTCCAGCGGGCTGGTGTGCACCGACAGCGTCGCCACGCGCGCCGGGCGGCCGGCCCGGGGGAAGCGGCGAGCGGGCACGAGGGACCTCCGCTCTGCTCTGCGAGGGCCCCGACCGGCACCCCTGTCGGTACTCCATCCTGCAACAGCGCCAGGATGGGCACATGTCAGGTTCCTCACCCCCGGCCCCCGCGGGGGCCGGCGCCCTGCCCGGTACCGGCCGCACCGCCGTCGTCACCGGCGCCTCGAGCGGGATCGGCGCGGCCACGGCCCGCCGGCTGGCCGCCGAGGGCTTCGACGTCGTCGTCGGCGCCCGCCGCCTCGACCGTCTCGAGGCGCTCGCCTCGTCGATCGGGGCCCGGGCCCTCCCCCTCGACGTGACCGACCCCGGCTCGGTGCAGGCGTTCACCGCGGCCCTCGACCGCGTCGACGTGCTGGTCAACAACGCGGGCGGGGCGTTCGACACCGCGCCGGTGGCCGAGGCCGACCTGGACTCGTGGGCGCGCACCTACGAGGTCAACGTGCTCGGGACCGTGCGGCTCACGAAGGCCCTGCTGCCGGCGCTGCGCGCCAGCGGCGCCGGGGACGTGCTGTTCGTCGGCTCTACCGCGGGGCTGATCTCCTACGAGGGCGGCGCCTCGTACACGGCGGCCAAGCACGGGGTGCACACGCTGGCCGAGACGCTGCGGCTGGAGCTCTGCGGCGAGCCGGTCCGGGTGATCGAGATCGCCCCCGGCATGGTGAAGACGGAGGAGTTCTCGCTCAACCGGACGGGCTCGCAGGAGCGGGCCGACGCCGTCTACCGCGGGGTGCGCGAGCCGCTGGTGGCCGACGACGTCGCCGACTGCATCGCCTGGACGGTCACCCGCCCGCACCACGTCAACGTCGACCTGCTCGTCGTGCGGCCGCGCGCCCAGGCCGCCCAGCACAAGGTGGCCCGGGAGGAGTGACGATGCAGATCCGCGAGGCGACCGGCGCCGACTGGCCGGCGATCCACCCGATCTTCCGTGCGGTCGTCGACGCCGGGGAGACCTACGCCTATCCCGCCGGGCTCTCCTCCGAGGAGGCGCGGGCGCTGTGGATGGAGCCCCCGCCCGGACGCACGTTCGTCGCCGTCGACGGCGACCGGGTGCTGGGCAGCGCGAAGACGGGCCCGAACCGGCCGGGTCGCGGCTCCCACGTGGCGACGGCGAGCTTCATGGTCGACCCGGCGGCGCAGGGCCGCGGCGTGGGCCGCGCCCTCGGCGAGCACGTGGTCGCGGCGGCGCGCGCGGACGGCTACCGGGCGATGCAGTTCAACGCCGTCGTCGAGACCAACACGGCGGCCGTGCGCCTGTGGCGGTCACTGGGCTTCCGCGTCATCGGCACCGTGCCGGAGGCGTTCGAGCACCCCGAGCACGGCTACGTCGGCCTCCACGTCATGCACCTGGACCTGACCGGCGGCTGACGGCACGGTCGCGCCGGGTGGGGCCCGGAGGGTCCCGCGCAGGCGCGACTCAGCGGCTCAGCGCGATGGGGGGACGGCAACTGGTGGCGGTGTCGCCCGGTAGGGCGACGGGGTCGTCGGCTCGCGCTCCAGGGTGACGCCGAACCGCTCCCGCACGGTGCCGACCACCCGATCGGCGAAGGCCAGCAGCTCCGCCGCCGTCGCGCCGTCGGAGGTGGTGAGGGCCAGGCTGTGCCGTGACGACGTCCCCACCCGCCCGTCCCGGGTGCCGCGGCCGAAGCCGGCGTGCTGCACCAGCCACGCGGCGCTGAGCTTGACCAGGCCGTCGCCGGCCGGCCAGCTGGGGCACCCCTCGACGGCGTGCCCGGCCGGCACGATCGGGTTGGTGAAGAACGACCCGGCGCTGCGGCAGTCGGGGTCGGCCGGGTCCCAGACCATCCCCTTGCCGCGGCGCAGCGCCAGGACGGCGTCGCGGACGGCGGCCAGCGGCGCCCGCTCACCGATCTCGACGCCGAGGGACCGGGCCAGCTCCGCGTAGCCGACCGGCCGGGAGAGCTCGCCGGGGTGCAGCGCGAAGGCCACCTCGAGGACGACGAACCGGCCGGGCTCGCGCTTGAGCCGGCTGTCCCGGTAGGCGAACCCGCACTCGGCCGGCGCGAGCGTGCGCTCGGCCTTCTCGGCGCGGTCGTACACGCGCACGCCGGTGATGGTCTGCGCGACCTCCTGGCCGTACGCGCCGACGTTCTGCACCGGCGTCGCCCCGGTCGACCCGGGGATCCCCGACAGCGCCTCCACGCCGGCCAGCCGGTGGGCGACCGTGTAGGCGACCAGCGCGTCCCAGTCCTCCCCCGCCTGCACGGTGAGGCGATCGCCCGCCCGCTCGATCCCGCGGGAGCGGACGGCGACCACGTCACCCCGCCACCCCTCGTCCGGGGCGATGAGGTTCGAGCCGCCGCCGATGAGCAGCAGCGGGCGGCCGGACTCGTCGGCGTCGCGGACCGCTGCCACGAGCTCGGCGGCCGTCTCCACCTCGATCAGCCGCTCGGCGGGACCGCCCACGGCAAGGGTGGTCAGCTCCGCCAGCGGGACCCCGGATCGCACCTGCACGGGGACGACGGTAGCCCGGACTAGGCTCGCATCCGGTGAGCGAGCCGGGCAACGACCACAAGCGCCGGGCCTCGCTGTCCCCTCAGCCGCAGCGCAAGGCGCCCCGGCTGGCCGCGGGGCGGGCGCGGGCACTGGGCCTGCCCACCCGTGGGACCACCAACGCCAACCGGCTGCGCCGGGTCGACCGGTGGCTGGTGGCCACGCAGGTGCCGCGGCTGCGTGACGCCGCTCGTCCGCTCGTCGTGGACCTGGGCTACGGCTCCTCCGCCGTGACGACGCTGGAGCTGGTCGAGCGGCTGGGCCCGGAGGTCGCCGGCCTGGAGGTCGTCGGGCTGGAGATCGACCCGGCGCGGGTGGCGGCCGTGGCCGCCGACCGGGATCCGCCGCGGGTGGACTTCCGGGTGGGCGGGTTCGAGCTGGCCGGGCTGCGGCCGGTCCTGGTGCGGGCCTTCAACGTGCTGCGCCAGTACGACGAGGAGTCCGCGGCGCGCGCCTGGGACACCATGCGCGGCGCGCTCGCCCCCGGCGGGTTGATCGTCGAGGGCACCTGCGACGAGTGGGGGCGGCGCTCGGCCTGGGTGGCGCTGGACGCCGACGGCCCGCTCACCCTGACGCTCGCGGCGCGCGTCTCCGACATCGCGACGCCGTTCGATCTCGCCGAGCGGCTGCCCAAGGCGCTCATCCACCACAACGTGCCCGGCCAGCCGGTCCACGAGTTCCTGCGCGCCTTCGACGCCGCCTGGGCCGCCGCCGCCGGGATGAGCGCCTTCGGCCCCCGCCAGCGCTGGACGACGGCGGTGGAGGCGCTGGGCGCGCAGGGGTGGCCGCTGGTGGGCTCCAGCCGGCGCTGGCGGCACGGCGAGATCACCGTGCGGTGGTCGGCGGTCGCCCCGGTCTGAGCCTGCCTCACCCCTCGTCCGGCACCGGCGTCACCGGGCACTCGACCACCACGGCGGCCATCCCGGTGCCCGATCCGCTGTCGTGCAGCTCGCCGGGCTCCCAGAGGACGGCGTCCCCCGCCGCCAGCGCCACCCGGACACCGTCGCCGCCGGCCGCCCAGCCCTCCCCGGAGACCACCGCGAACAGCTGCCAGAGGCGCGTCTCGTGCCGACCCAGGATCGCGCCGGCCGCGAAGGTCACCAGGTGCACCGCGAAACCGGGCACCGGCTCCGGCACCCGGGCCGGCGAGACCATGGACACCCCACGGCTGCCGAAGGCGGTGATCTCCCGCGGCGGCAGCTCGATCCGGCGCACGTCGGGGACGGTAGCCGCCCGAGCGCCGAGGGCCCCCCGGGAACGCAGGTGGGACCATGGCCTGCGATGTCAGCGGGGACGGCGGAGCGCCGGATGGGGACGGCGCACCGGTGAGGACTCCCCCGGGGCCGGTCCCCGTCGACGGCGGCACCGCGGAGCTGCTCGCCGACGCCGACCGCGACGGCTCGTGGGTGCTGATGGTGAACGGCACCCCGCAGTCCCACGTGGACCTCGCCGACCCCACCCACCTGGAGTTCGAGTACGTCCGGCGGATCGGCCACGTGCTGGACCTGGCCGCCGAGCCCGGCGCCCCGCTCGACGTGGTCCACCTCGGCGGTGGCGCGCTGACGCTCCCCCGCTACGTGGCCACCACGCGCCCCGGGTCGCGCCAGCGGGTCGCCGAGATCGACCAGCCCCTCACCGACCTGGTGCGCGAGTTCCTGCCGCTGCCGCGCGCCGCCCGGGTGCGGGTGCGGGCCGCCGACGCCCGCGAGGCCCTCGCCGCGCTGCATGCGGACAGCGCCGACGTCGTCGTCACCGATGTCTTCGCCGGCGCCCGCACGCCCGCCCACCTCACCACCGTCGAGTTCGCCGGCCAGGTCGCGCGGGCGCTCCGGCCCGGGGGCGTCTACGCCGCCAACGTGGCCGACGGGCCGCCGCTGCGCTTCGCACGCGGCCAGGTCGCCACGCTCCGCACCGCCTTCCGGCACGTCTGCCTGCTCGCCGAGCCGGGCATCCTGCGAGGCCGGCGCTTCGGCAACCTGGTCGCCGTCGCCTCCGACGCCGAGCTGCCGCTCGCGGAGCTCAGCCGCGCGTGCGCCCGCGACCCGATGCCGTCGCGCGTGGTCGACGGCATCGAGCTGGACCGGTTCACGGGCAACGCCCGGCCGGTCCTCGACGCCGATGCGCAGCCCTCGCCCGAGCCACCCGCCGGCGTGTTCGGCCGCTGATCACCCGACCGTCTGCGCGGAACCCGAGGCCACGAGGACGAGACGAACTCGTCGCACGGACCTAGGCTGGCCGCGTGACGACACCTGCGCCGTACCGGCTGCGCCGGGACACCCGCCACAAGATGGTCGCCGGCGTCTGCGCCGGCATCGCCCGACGTTTCGGGCTCTCGCGCAGCGGCCTGCGCGTGGCCTTCGTGCTCTCCTGCGTGCTCCCGGGCCCGCAGTTCGTGGCGTACCTGCTGCTCTGGATCATCATCCCGGCCGACGACCGGCCCTGAGCCGGGTCGACGGGGCGGCCGCCTGCTACCAGGTGTTGTCGCGGCGCATCCCGCCGACGGCGGGACGCACGTCGACCAGGTAGACGATCGCCGCGATGACCGCGGGCAGCCCGAGCAGCGACAGCGGGGTCTTCAGCCAGAAGATGACCAGCAGTGCCAGGCCGGTGATCGCCGCCCAGGCCGGCTTGGTCAGCTTGCCGGCGGCGACGTACCCGGCGGCCGGCCGGATGAGGGCGTCCACGAACGCCCAGGCGGTCAGCCCCAGGGACGCCCAGTACAGGATGAGCAGCAGCCATCCGTCGAACACGCCCATGCCCCGAGCCTACCCGCGCTCCGCCGTCCGCCGGACCAGCGAACCGGCAGACTCGCCCGAAGGGAGGGGCTCGCCGGACGCGACAGGGCCCCGGACCGCTGGTCGCGGCTCCGGGGCCCTGGTCGGTGGCGCCGTGGCGTCAGTTCTTCTTGGTGGGCACCGCGGTCGGGTCCGCCGGCTTGGCGGCGCGGGCCCGGGTCACGCGGGCCGAGGTGGCCTTGGCCGGGGACTTGCGGGCGGCCGAGGTGCCCTTCTTGGCGGGCTTGGCCTTGGGCGCCGCGACGGCCTCCTCGGCGACGTCCTTGGTCGCGTCGGCGGCGTCCTCGAGCTTGTCCTCGGCCTTGGCCGCCGCCTTGGTGGCCTTCGCCGCGGTCTTCTGCGCGACCGAGGTCACCTCGTTGGAGGCCTCGACCACGGCCTCCGCGCCGTCCTCGAGCGCGTCCTCGAGAGCGTCCTCGACGGTGTCGACGGCCCGCTCGGCGCGACGGACGACGCGGCGGACACCGGGCTGGCGGCGCAGGTCCTCGACGACGACCGCGCCGCGCTCGGCCAGGGTCTCCACCGTGGCGGCGGCCTGGGTGCGGGCGGTCTCGACCAGGCCGGCGACGGTGCTGGCCAGCACCTCGGGACGGACGGCGTCGGCCAGCTGCTGGGCGGTGGTGCGGGCGGTGCCGGCGGCCTCGGCGGCCCGGGTGCGGGCCTCCTTGACGGCCAGGTCGGCCTGGACCTGCGCCTCGCCCGGCAGCGCCTCGGCGGTGCTGCGGAACTGCGCGACGACGGTGCGGGCCCGCTCGACGGCCAGGTCACCGGCGCCGACGAAGGCCAGCAGCGGGGTGCGGGCCTGCTCGGCGAGCGTGCGGCCCTGGGTCACGGCGAACTCGCCGTACTGCTTCACGGTCTGCGTGGGGGTCATGCGGAACTCCTCAGGAGTGGGGGGAGGGGGTCAGCCGGCGGCCGGGGACGAGGCCCGGTGCTCGCGGACGTAGGTCTCGTAGAGCTCGAGCAGGACGGCCTTGTGCCGCTCGGAGAGCGCGTCGTCGTTGCGGATCGCCGCCACGGTGTCCGGGTTCCCGGAACGCCGGTCGAGGATCCCCGCCTGCTCGTAGAGCGTCTCGGCCGAGATCTTCAGGCCCCGGGCGATCGACGCGAGGATCTCCGCCGACGGCTTGCGGAGGCCCCGCTCTACCTGGGACAGGTAAGGGTTGCTGACCCCGGCGGTGCGGGCCAGCTCGCGCAGCGAGACGCGCGCGGCGCTGCGCTGCTCACGGATGAAGTCACCCACCGACGAGCCGACCGCCGAGACGCTCGGTGCGTCGGCGACGGTGTCGGCCACGCTGCCGGCGACCCGGTCCACCCTCTCGCGGACCGTGGTCACCTGGTCGCGGACGAAGTCACCAGGGGTCTGCACGCCTTCGACGCTAACCCCGAGTGCTAGCTCTTGCAAGCGGAGCGGCTAGCACCCGTGGGTGATACCAGCCACACTCGGCCGGCGACCGGTCAGGCGTCCAGCGCAGCGGACTCCCGGACCTCGCCGACGACACCGGTCCCGCCGGAGACGGGTGTCCGCGCCCACGGGGCAAGCACCTCGGCGGGGACCCCGAGCCGGCGCAGCCCGGCCGCGAGCGCCGGCGTCCGCCCGCGGTCCCCGCCGTCGTCCAGCTTCAGCGCCACCGCTCCCGCACCCGGCACCGCCGCCACGTGCACGCCGTCGGCGCCGCCCTTCACCAGGAGGCCGGGGACCGCACGCATCAGGTCGGTGTCCTCGCGGCCCGAGCCGGCCACGAACCAGGGCTGGGCACGCATCGCCTCGGCGACCGCCCGCTCCCGCGAGCCGTCGGCCGCCTGCACCAGCGAGAGGACCCCGCGCGCCAGCCCGGTGAGCGGCAGGGCGTGCTGCGGCGCACCGCACCCGTCGACGACGACGGCCGCGACCGGCACACCGGCCGCCTCGCCCAGCCGCGCCTCGATCGCCTGCTGCAGCGGGTGCTCCCGCTCCAGGTAGCCCGCCGTCGGCCAGCCGGCGGCGACGCAGGCCGACAGCATCGCGGCGTGCTTGCCCGAGCAGTTCATGGCCAGGCGTTCGGGGGCGCGCCCGGGGACGAGCCAGGTCGCCTTCGTCGCCTCGTGCTGCGGCAGGGACGGCGGGCAGCCCAGGTCGTCGGGCCCCAGCCCGACGGCGGCGAGCATGCCGGCGACCAGCTCCCGGTGCCCGTCCTCGCCGCTGTGGGAACCGGCACCGATGGCCAGCTCCTCGGCCGAGCGCGGCGTCCAGCCCGCCGCCAGCATCGCGGTCGCCTGCACCGGCTTGTTCGCCGACCGGGGCAGCACCGGCCGGTCGACGTCGCCGGCGGCGAACCGCACGTCCCCGTCGGCGCCCAGCACCACCAGCGCTCCCCGGTGCACCGACTCGAGGAACCCCGACCGCCGGACCTCGACCAGCACGGGGTTCTCCGGCCACGGTGAGGCGGAGGAACCGCCGCGAGCGTGCTGAGGTGCTGGAACGGTCACGCCTCAGGGTCCCATGCGGAGCGTGCGAGGCATGGGGGGAGGCGTGGTCCTTCTAGTGGTCCTCCTAGTGGCGTCCCTCGTCGGCGAGCAGGGCCGCGACGTCGGCCTCGCCGTCGCGGTACCGGCGGCCGAGCTCCGCGGCCAGGCCGTCCATGACCTGCTGCACGCCGCGGCGACGCTCCGACAGCCCCTTCTCGGCGTCGGCGAGCGCCCGCGCGGCCGCCTCGAGCTTCGCGTCGGAGAGCTCGGTGATCGCCGAGAGGTCGGCGCCCGGGGTGAGCGCGTGCACCCAGGACTCGTACTCCTGCGGGTCCGCCGGCTGCACCGTCTGGTGGCGGCCGAGGCCGTGGGCGGGGCCGCGCCCCTTCTCGGCGAGGATCTCGGGCAGCAGGTCGACCAGCGAGCGCCCGTCGTGCTCGGCCCGCCGCTGCAGCTCGCGCCGCACGATGTCCAGGCGCCCCTGCAGCAGCCGGCGGGTGTAGGAGAGGTTGACCTCCTGCTGCTCCGCCTCCCGGCGCAGCCGGCGCACGTCGCCCATGGGCCGGCTCACGGCGCTCTCCAGGAACGCCGGGTCCAGCAGCGCGTCGACGGCGGCACCCCCGGCGGGGGACGGCTTCGGACTCACGGGGGTGGCCTCCAGGTGCGGGACGCCCGGCGCACGGGCATCGGCGGTGGTCAGCGGCGGGCGCTGGCCGGAGCGTAGGTCAGCGCCCCCGACCTGCCCACCCGTCAGGCGGACGGCCGCGGCGCGCTCAGCCGATCGTCCCAGACCGGACGGCCCGGACCCGGTTCCGCGCCGCCACCTGGGTGTCGTCGAGCGCCGGCGCGGCGTCGTCGGGGTCGATCGCGGCCGTCGAGCCACCCACGGTCAGCGCGGTGTCCTGGGCCACCGACTGCTTGACCAGCGCCAGGGCGATCACACCCAGCTCGTGGTGCCGGACGACGCTGCCCACCCGGCCGACCGTCCGCGTGCCCGCCAGCACCGGCTCGCCGGGGCCCGGCAGGTCCTCGCTGACCCCGTCGAGGTGGAGCAGCACCAGCCGGCGGGGCGGGCGGCCGAGGTTGTGCACGCGGGCGACCGTCTCCTGCCCGCGGTAGCAGCCCTTGTCGAGGTGGACGGCGGTGCTCAGCCACTCCAGCTCGTTCGGGATGGTCCGGTGGTCGTTGTCGAGGCCGAACCGCGGCCGCCGGGCCTCGACGCGCAGCGCCTCGTGGGCCGCAGCACCCGCCAGGGGGGCGCCCAGGCGGTCGGCCACGGCCCCGAGGTCCGCCCGCGGGACCAGCAGGTCGTGGACGGCGGCCGACCCGTCGCCGACCGGCGGCATGCGGCGCACCCACCCGGCACCGGCCGGTTCCACCGCGTACGGCGCGCTGGGCACGGGCAGCCCCGCCGTCGCCAGCACCTCGTCGGCGCCGGGGCCGACCAGGGACAGCACCGCCCAGTCGTCGGTGACCAGCTCCGGCTCCACGCGGAGCATGAACCGCATCCGCTCGAGGAACGCCTGCAGGGCGGGGCCGGCGCCCGGCTCGACGTCGACCCAGGTCGTGCCACCCAGCTCGGCGAGGACCAGGTGGTGCTCGACGTGCCCGTGGGGGCTCAGCACCAGCGCCTCGCTGCCGATGCCGTCGGCCAGCCGCTCGAGGTGCTGGCTGGTGATGCTGTGCAGCCAGGAGAGGCGGTCCGCCCCGGGCACCCCCAGGACGTCGCGGTCACTGCGATCGACCAGGCCGGCGCCCTCGGCGAGCAGCCGCTGCTCGCGCAGCGGGTCGCCGTAGTGCGCCGCGACGACGCGGGCGGACTCGGGTCCGGCCTCGAGGGGCACCGCCCCGGGCCGCGAGAGGAGGGGTGAGGGCGTGGTCATGACGACTCCGTTCCGGCGCGGTCTCGGCAGGCGCGGCACGTGCCCGACAGGGCGACGTGGCCGACGTCCACGGTGAAACCCAGGTCGGCCGCCAGACGTTCCGCCGCCGCGTCGAGCAGGTCGGGGGCCGCCGACGAGATCTCGCCGCAGGAGTTGCAGACCACGTGCAGGTGGGGCCGCTCCGCCGCGTGGTAGACCGGCGCGCCACGCCCCAGGTGGGTGTGCCAGACCAGCCCGAGCCGCTCCAGCAGCTCCAGCGTCCGGTAGACCGTCGAGGTGTCGGGGGCGCTGCCGCCGGGGCCGGCCTCCTCGCGCAGCCGGGCGCCGATCGCCTCCGGCGTCGCGTGCGGCAGCGCCGCGACCGCGGCCAGCACCCGGGCGCGCTGGGGGGTCAGCCGCAGGCCGCGGGCCCGCAGCTGCTCCGCCAGCGGAGCGGCGACGTCGTCGGTCCCCATGCGGTGAGCCTAAGCCCGCGGTGCGGCAGGCTGGACCCGTGAGCGAGCAGCGCAGGGTGGCGGTCTGGCAGGACGGCGCGGCGGCGCCGGTCCCCGCCGACCAGCCGGTCGTGACCGCCTTCGACCTCGGCCTGGCCCGCGGCGACGGCGTCTTCGAGTCCGTCCTCGTGGTCGGGGGGAGCACGCCGCACCTGCCCGCGCACCTGGCCCGGCTCGCCCGCTCCGCCGGTCTCCTGGGGCTGCCGCACCCCGGCGACACGGCCTGGCGGGAGCTGGTCGCCGTCGTGCTGGCCGGCTGGCCGGCCGACGTCGAGGGCGTGTGCCGCCTCCTCCTCACCCGCGGGCTCGGCGACGGCGCGCCGCCCACGGCGCTGGCCCTGCTCGCCCCGGTCCCCGCGGAGACGGTGCGGCAGCGTCGCGAGGGCATCTCGGTGGTGACGCTCGGGCTCGGGGTGCCCGCGGACTTCCGCGCGGGGGCACCGTGGCTCCTCGGTGGCGCCAAGACCCTCTCCTACGCGGTGAACATGGCGGCCCAGCGGCACGCGCACGACCTGGGGGCCGACGACGTCGTCCTCACCAGCCTCGAGGGGCGGCTGCTGGAGGGCCCCACCTCGACCGTCGTCTGGGCCGCCGCGGGCACGCTGCACACGCCCCCGGTGGACAGCGGCATCCTCGCCGGCACCACCCAGGCGCGGCTGTTCGACGCCGCGCGCGCTGCCGGGTGGCCGACCGCGTCGACCCCCGGCACGGTCGAGGACCTGCACTCCGCGGACGCGGTCTGGCTGCTCTCCGGCGTGCGCGGCGCGGTGACCGTGCACACCGTCGACGGCGCGCCCCGCGGCGACGCCGGGCTGTCCCCCCGCATCCGGCAGCTCCTCGCCGGGTAGCGTGAAACCCAGGTGCGCCGGGAAGTCTGGTCGGCAGCGCGTCCGTCGCCGGGCGCGCCCCCGACCCGATCCTGCCCTCCGGAGCCGCCCCGTGACGTCGACCGCCCCCAACCGCCTCTTCGGACGCGGCTCCTGGACCGAGGCGCAGCGCGTCGCCTCGGTGCTCCGCAAGGAGACCGTAGGCGGCGCCCTGCTGCTGGTGGGGGCGGCGATCGCGCTGATCTGGGCCAACTCCCCCTGGGCGGAGAGCTACGAGGCGCTGCGCGACACCCGGGTGGGGCCGGCGGCCCTGCACCTGGACCTCACCCTCGGGACGTGGGCCGCCGACGGTCTGCTGGCCATCTTCTTCTTCGTGGCCGGGCTGGAGCTGAAGCGGGAGTTCGTCGCCGGTGACCTCCGGGAACCGCGCCGCGCGGCCCTGCCCATCGCCGCCGCGGTGGGCGGCATGGCCGTCCCGGCGCTGTTCTTCGTGCTGCTCAACCTGGGCGGCCCCGAGGGTGCGCTGGCGGGCTGGGCGATCCCCTCGGCCACCGACATCGCCTTCGCCCTCGCCGTCCTGGCGGTGATCAGCACCCACCTGCCCAGCGCCCTGCGCACGTTCCTGCTGACGCTGGCGGTCGTCGACGACCTGCTGGCCATCACGATCATCGCGATCTTCTACACCTCCGCCCTGGCGGTCACCCCGCTGCTGCTGGCGCTGATCCCGCTGGCGCTGTTCGGCTTCCTGGTGCAGAAGCGGATCCGCTCCTGGTGGCTCCTACTGCCGCTGGCCGCCGTCACCTGGGTGCTCGTCCACGAGTCGGGCGTCCACGCCACGGTCGCGGGCGTCCTGCTCGCCTTCACGGTCCCGGTCGTCCGCAGCGAGGCCGCCGGCGGGCCCGACGCCGGGCCGGGCCTCGCCGAGCACTTCGAGCACCGCATCCGCCCGCTGTCGGCCGGCGTGGCCGTCCCGGTCTTCGCGTTCTTCTCCGCCGGCGTGGCGGTCGGCGGGCTGTCGGGCCTGGGCGAGTCGCTCGGCGACAGCATCGCCATCGGCATCGTGGCCGGGCTGGTCGCCGGCAAGGCGATCGGCATCACCGGCGCCACGTGGCTGGTGGCCCGCTTCACCCGGGCCCAGCTCGACGAGAACCTCGGCTGGCCCGACGTCCTGGGGCTGGCGCTGCTCGGCGGTATGGGCTTCACCGTCTCGCTGCTGATCACCGAGCTCGCGTACGGCGCCGAGAGCGAGAGCTACGAGCACGCCAAGGTCGGCATCCTGGCCGGCACCGTCGCCGCGGCGCTGCTGGCCAGCGTGATCCTGCGGCTGCGCAACCGCCGCTACAAGGCGATGTACCTGCACGAGCTCAGCGACCTCGACCAGGACGGCATCCCCGACGCCTGGGACACCGTCGACGACCGCGTCGAGCAGCCGGCCCGCGCGGCCGCCGCGCCGCCCGGCCCCGGCGCCACCCCCGCGACCGAGGAGCTGGGCGAGGAGGCCGCGCGACCCGGCTACGAGACGGTCGACGACCAGGCCGAGCACGAGCCGGAGTGGGAGGGCGTCACCCCGCCTCCCGGGCGCACCGCCACCGACGCCGCCGAGGACCTCGGGGACGACGACGGTCCGCGGCCGGACTACGAGACGGTCGACGACCAGGCCGAGCACGACCCCGACTGGTCGGGCACCCGCCCGCCGGGGCGCACGATCGGTCCCGGCAGCGGGAGCTGACCGCCGTCCGGCCGGTCCGGGACACGCCGGTCCCGGACCGGCCACCAGGGCGTTCGCTCACAGCGGAGCAAATCGGTTGCCGCTCCCGTGCCCGCGGCCGTACCGTCGTGGCACACGAGAGAGGAGGTGGTCCGTAACTTTGCTGAGCTACAGGACTCGTGAGGTGGCTGTCCGCTAGCCGCCGTCCAGATGGGCCGCCCGTTCGGATGGGAATCCGAACGACGGCATGATCGCCCGTCCGTCGATGGCGGCGAGCGAGAACCGGACAGTCACCCGACCCCCGGGCCGCCGACAGTTGTCCAGTCGGCCCGCGTGCAGCTTCCCTGTGGAGCGCCGCGGAGCAGCCCGGGGGTTGTCCGTTTTCCAGGAGGCGTACGTGCAGCTCGGCGGACTCCCCGTCGAGACCGACGTGTCCGCCGGCGCCTGGCTCGCCGAGGCGGTCGGCCGGGCCCACTGGGGCACGGTGGCCTCGCTCGTGCCGCCGGTGTTCCCCGCCTACGCCCGCGTGCTGCACCCCGCCTACCGCTACGAGGGCGACGACGACGTGGAGGTCCCCTGGGCCGCGGTCGCCGCGCTCAACGGCACCGTCGTCCACCCGCTCGCGCAATGGCCGGCGGTGACCGGCGGCTGGGAGTACCTGCACGAGGACAGCCAGCCCCCCGACTGGGACGGCGCCCCCGCGGAGGGGCACCTGCCCACCGCGGTCGCCGCGCGCATGGCTGCCGTGCTCGCCCGCCACACCACCGCGCCCGGGGACTGCCTGTTCGGCCGGTGGGCCGGCTTCGGCGCCGACGCCGCCGCACTGCGCGGTCAGCCCACCCTGCCGCTGCCCCGGGGCCGCGACGCCGTGCTGGTGCAGGGCCGGGTGGCCGACGCAGCGCGCAACCTGGCGCCCGAGCCCGCCGAGCAGAGCGCCAACCTGTGGTGGCCGGCCGACCGCGCCTGGGCGGTGGCCACCGACATCGACCTGATGAGCACCTACGTCGGCGGCAGCCCCGCCTGCGTCGCCGAGCTGATGGGCACGCCGGGGCTGGAGGTCCTGGCCTCCGGGGTGGACGACCGGGTCGGCCACGCCGACGACCCGGTGAACCCGACCCCGCCGCGACGCTAGAGCACCGCGAGCTCCGCCTCGAGGTCGTCCAGGCCCAGCGACCCCTGCGACAGCGCGGCCATGTGCCAGGCCTTCAGGTCGAAGGCCGCCCCGTGGGCCCGCTGGGCCGCGGCCCGGCCGGCCAGCCACGCCCGTTCCCCGAGCTTGTAGCTGATCGCCTGCCCCGGGATCCCGAGGTAGCGCACCAGCTCGCTGTCGAGGAAGGCGACGTCGGCGCCGGAGTGCTCGCCCAGGAAGGCGCGCGCCAGCTCCGGCGTCCAGGGCTGACCGCGGTGCTCGGCCAGCGCGCCGCCGGCGTCGTCGGGGACCGGTAGCTGCAAGTGCATGCCGATGTCGATGACCACCCGCACCGCCCGCAGCTGCTGGGCGTCCAGGAACCCCAGCCGCTCCGCGGGGTCGCGGAAGTAGCCGAGCTCGTCCATCAGCCGCTCGGCGTAGAGCGCCCAGCCCTCCACGTTCGCGCTCACCGAGCCGACCGAGGTCTGGTACGTCGACAGCTGGGAGGAGACGTGGACCCACTGGGCCAGCTGGAGGTGGTGGCCGGGAACGCCCTCGTGGTACCAGATCGAGACGAGGTCCCACAGCGGGAACCGGGTGCGGCCCAGGGTGGGCAGCCAGGTGCGGCCCGGACGGGAGAAGTCCTGCGCCGGCCGGGTGTAGTACGGCGCCGCCGCACTGCCGGGCGGCGCGATCATCGCCTCCACCCGCTTCACCGGCTCGGCGAGGTCGAAGTGCGCCCCGTCCAGCTCGGCGATCGCCTCGTCCATCATCTGCTGCAGCCGCTCGCGGATCTCCGCCACGCCCTCGACGGCCGGGCCGTTGGTGGACAACCAGCGCATCGCCTCCAGCGGGGTGGCGCCCGGGCGCACCTTCTCCGCCTCGATCAGCTGCTCGGCCAGGATCCGCCGGTGCTCGGCCCAGCCCCAGGCGTAGACCTCCTCCAGCCCGCCACCCGAGCCGAGGTCCGACCCGGTCCAGCGGCGCACCGCCCGGGTGTAGCGCTCGCGGCCCACGGCGTCGGGCACGTCCTCGGTGCGCGGGCCGTACTCGTCGCGCAGGTGGTCGCGGATCGCGGCCACCGCGGCGTCGGCGGCCTCGGCGGCCGACCGCAGCTGCGGTTGCAGCGCCTCCGGGCCGGCGGCCACGAACGTCGCGAAGTAGGGACCGGCCAGCCACTGGCCCAGCTGCTCGACGACGGTGCGCACCTGGCGCGGGGCCACGAGCAGGTTCCGCCGGGCGGCCTCCTCCAGCGTCTCCCGGTAGGCGCGGTAGGCCTCCGGGACACGGGCCAGGCGCCGAGCGAGGACGGACCAGTCCTCCTCCGACGCCGCCGGCATCATGCTGAACACCTGGCGCACCGAGTGCACCGGGCTGAAGAGGTTGTTCAGCGAGCGGTAGGGCTCCCCCACGGCGTGCGCGTCCAGCTCGGCGGTGAGCCGCTCGCGCAGCAGCCGGGCGCACCGGCGCTCGACCGGGTCGTCGCCGAGCGCGGGGTCGGCAGCCAGCACCCGGTCCAGCTCGGTGAGCGTCTCGCGCGCCAGCGCCGCCTCGGCCTCGATGCCCGCCGGCGACAGGTCCGGGAGCCGGTCGTCACCGGGGCGCACGCCGAGCGCCGTGGCCAGGATCGGGTCGAGCTCTGCGGCCCGCGCGACGTAGGCGTCGGCGACCTGGCGAGGAGTCGTGGCGCGGCTCGTGCCGGCCGTCATCGGATGCGCTCCAGGCGGGCCGACATGACCGGGCGGGGCGGCTGCTCCCCCACGGCGCGGTCGATGGCGTACATCAGCGCCCCCTCGACGATGCCGTAGAGCCGCACCGACCGGGTGACCTCGGCTGCGTCGGGCGTGCGCGCCAGCACGTCGCTGGCGAGCTCCCAGCTGGTGGTGGTGCGAGCGGTGCCGACGTAGATCTCCACGAGCCCGTCGGGACTGGCCACCAGCAGCTCGACGTCGTCGTTCCCGCGGGGGCGCCAGAAGCCGGACTCCCGGACGTCCGGCCCCACGATCCTCCCGTCGTCGGTGAGCCGCCAGGTGCGCGACTCGTACGCCAGGAAGCCCCGTCCGTCGTGGGCGAACCGGATCCACTGGCCGAACCGGTGGTCGCCGCCGGTGCCGGCCGCCTGGCCCTCCCCGTGCCACTCCCCCAGCAGGGGCAGCACCGCGAGGAGCTGCTCGGAGACCTCCGGCCCGCTGCGGACGTCGGCGGTGTCGGGCACCGGCAGTTCGGTCGGGCCGCTCATCGCCGGCCCGCCTTCGGGCCGCGCGCGAGCCGGAGGGCGCCGTAGCCCAGCGCCGCGGCGCCGGACGCCGTCAGGGTGACCAGGAGCCAGGCAGAGACCATGGGAACCACCGTAGTGACGGCGGGGCGACCGGTCCTCAGGCGGCCACCGGTGCGTGCTCCGCGGTCGCGGCGACCACCTCGGCCCACGGGGTCGGCGCGATGCCGAACGTCGCCGTCGTGTCCGCCGCGTCGACCACGTACTCCTGGTCGAACTGGTGCCGCACGGCGACGACCTCCCGCATGAGCGGCGAGAGCAGCCCCACCGCGCGCAGCACCGGCCAGGGCACGCCGCGGACGGTCGGCGCCGGGGCGGACATGGCCGCCGCCAGGTCGGTGAGGGCGGCGCGCTGGGAGCGCGGTGGGGCGCTCGGCACGTGCCAGGCCCGGCCGAGGGCGCGCTCGTCGGTGCCCAGGGTGGCCAGGGTGGTGGCGACGTCGGGGAGGTAGGCCCAGCTGCGGGGAGCGTCGGGGTCCCCGATCACCCAGGCGGTGCGACCGCGCCGGAGGGCGGGGAGCTGGCGCATCAGGTGGGACTGCGGAGCCGGCACCTGCGGTCCGACGAAGTCCGCGGCGCGGGCCTCGGTGATCCGCACCCGGCCGGCCTGGTGGGCGGCCAGCGCCTGCTGCCACATGCGCGCCCGGACGAGCCCCTTGGTGTCGGTGGCGGCCAGCGGCGTCCGCGGCGTCATGGGCCCGTGGGGGCGCCCGTAGGGGTAGAGGTTGGACATGGTGACCAGGACGGCGCCGGTGCGCTCGGCGGCCAGGAGCAGCGCGTCCGCGACCGGCGGCCAGTCGGTGGCCCACCGGTGGTAGGCGGGGTTCACCGCGTTGTAGAGCGCGGCCGCGCCGCGGGCGGCGTCCGCGAGGGCCCCGGCATCGGCGGCGTCCACCTGCCGGTGCTCGAGCCCGTCCGCGGAGACCCCGCCGCTCCGGGAAAGGACGCGCACGTCGTGCCCGCGCTCCCGCAGTTCCCGGGCGGTGGTCAGGCCGACCGGCCCCTTGCCGACGACGACGTGCAGTGCCATGGGTGCTCCCCGGAGGTCGTGGTGTGAGCGGTGCTCTCGTTGTGGGGCAATGCTCGCGCTGGCGACCGGTGCGTGTCAAGAGCACTGCTCTCGCTTGCGCGCACTGCTCCGAAGCGGCACGCTGGGCCGGTGCCCACCGCCCGGGAGCGCGTCCGCGCCGAGATCACCGCCGAGATCGCCGACGCGGCCCGGCGGCAGCTCGCCGCGGTCGGTGCGGCCGGGCTCTCCCTGCGGGCGGTGGCCCGCGAGCTCGGCATGGCGTCCTCCGCCGTGTACCGCTACGTCCCCAGCCGCGACGAGCTGCTGACCCGGTTGATCATCGACGGCTACGACGACCTGGGCGCCGCCGCCGAGGCCGCCGACGTCCCCTCCGATCCGCCACGCCGGCGCTGGCTGGCCGTCTGCCGGGCGGTGCGCGGGTGGGCTCTGGAGCACCCGCATGAGTACGCGCTGCTGTACGGGTCGCCCGTCCCGGGGTACGAGGCGCCGGCCGAGACCGTGCCCGCCGCCGCCCGCGCAGGCGTGGTCCTCGGGCGCATCCTGGGCGATGCCGCCCGCTCCGGGGCGCTCCCCGAGGCCGCCGGCGAGCGCGATCCGGGCCTGATCAGCGACGGCGCGGTCGCGATCCTGGGTGGCGAGCACCCGGCCCTCGACGAGACGGTGCGCGTGCGTGCCCTGCTGGCCTGGAGCTCGATGTTCGGTGCCATCAGCTTCGAGCTGTTCGGCCACCTGGTGGGCTCGGTGGTCGACCGCGACCGCTGGTTCGACCGCGCCATGGCCGAGCTCGCCGGCTCGCTCGGCCTCTGACCGGCCACCGGCGCGGGCCGGGTGAGGCCGACCCGACAGCCCGGGTTGCTGGTGAGCCGGGGGGTCGTACGGCAGGCTGGACCGGCCCCGCGCACGCGGGAGACAGTGGGAGGAGCGGACATCGGGATGGCCCAGGCCGGCCGCAGCGCGGCGCAGATCACGGGCGAGGAGTCGCTGCCCGGGACGCCGTCGTGGTTCTCGGTGCTGCAGGACTCCTCGCTGCTGCTCGCCGCGGTCTGCGACACGGGGGGCACGCTGCTCACCGCCAACCGGCTGGCGCTGGAGGACTGCGGCTTCGACCGCCGCGACCAGCTGGGCCGGCTGCTGTGGGACGTCGGCTGGTGGGCCGGCGACCCCGAGGCCCGCGCCCGGGTCACCGCCTGGTGCCAGCAGGTGGCCACCGGTGGCGAGCCGGTGCGTGCGGCCACCGGCTTCTTCCTGGCCGACGGGACGCGGCGGGTCGCCGACCTGACCCTGCAACTGGTGAGCGAGGGCACGCAGGACGAGTACCTGCTGGTCACCGGCCTGGACGTCACCGAGCGGCTGGAGAACGAACGCCTCACCGCCGAGGCGCGCGCGGCCGGTGCCGAGGCGACCACGCTGCGCCAGGTCGCCACCGCGCGCGCCCGGGACCTCGAGGTGCTGCAGGAGACCGAGGCCAAGCTCACCCGGGCGCTCGCGATCACCGAGCGGGTGCTGGCCAACGTCGCCGACGGCATCTACGGCCTCGACGTCGACGGCCGGGTCGAGTTCCTCAACCCCGCCGCGGCCCGGCTCACCGGCTACCCGCCCGGCGAGCAGCTCGGCAAGGACCAGCACGCCCTCATCCACGGCACGCGCCCGGACGGCTCGCCCTACCCGCGCGAGGAGTGCCCGGTCTGGCGGGCCCTGCGCACCGGCCGCACCGTCGTCGCCGACCAGGAGACGTTCTGGCGCAGCGACGGCACCCCGATCCCGGTCGAGATGGTCGTCGTGCCCACCGTGGAGGACGACGAGCTCACCGGCGTGGTGGTCTCCTTCCGCGACCTCACCGACCGGCTGGCCGCCCAGCGCCAGGCCGCGGAGCTGGAGGCCCTGGCCGCCCGGGCCGCCGCGGACCGCGCCCTGTCCGACCGGCTGCAGCAGTCCCTGCTCACCCCGCCGCCGGAGCCCGACCACCTGCAGATCGCCGTGCGCTACCGCCCCGCGGCGCACGAGGCGCAGGTGGGCGGCGACTGGTACGACGCGTTCCTCCAGCCCGACGGGGCCACCATGCTGGTGATCGGCGACGTCGTCGGCCACGACAGCAACGCGGCCGCGGCCATGGGTCAGCTCCGCGGCCTGCTGCGGGCGCTGGCCTACGCCGAGGAGGACGGCCCGGCGGCGACCCTCACCCGGGTCGAGCACGCGGCGCGGGGGCTGGCGGTCTCCTCGCTGGCCACCGCCGTGCTGGCGCGCATCGAGCGGCATCCCGAGGAGCCCGTCGCCGGCCGGCGGCTGCTGCGCTGGAGCAACGCCGGGCACCTGCCGCCGATCCTGCTGGCCCCCGACGGCACCACCACGCTGCTCACCAGCACCCCGGAGCTGATGCTCGGGATCGACCCCGGTGCGCCCCGCGGCGACCAGACCGCCGACCTGCTCGACGGGTGCACCCTGCTGCTGGTCACCGACGGGCTCGTCGAGCGCCGCGACATCGACCTGGACGAGGGCCTGGAGCGGCTGCGCGAGGCGCTGCGCGACCTCGGCCGCACCCACTTGGAAGAGCTGCTGGACACCGTCCTCACCCGGCTGGTGCCCGACGCCGGGGCCGACGACGTCGCCATCGTGGCCGTCCGCGCCTTCCCCGAGGACCGGCCCCGGCCGGCCGAGGCCGGTCCGCGCCGGGTGCCGCCGGGTCTCGCCTGAGGGCGGCCCCGGGTGCGGCGCCCCGGGAACACCGACGGCCCGTCCCCCGGAGGGAGACGGGCCGTCGGACACCACCGCGTCAGGCGATCGGGACCGTGGTCTCGTTCAGCCCCACCTCGGCGGCGAGCTCGCGCTCTCCCTTGCCGACCGCGGCCAGGGCGCGCAGCTTCCACGGCCCGGGGGCGGCGAAGAACCGGAACTCACCCTCGGGGCTGGTGACCACCTCGGCGGTGAACTCGTCGGTCGAGTCCAGCAGCCGGACGTATGCCCCGGCCACCGGGGCGCCGTCGTGCCACACCGAACCCTGGATGACCGTCTGCGTGCTCAGGTCGATCCCGTCGAGGGAACCGCCCTGCTTCGGCGCTCCGCACATGTCAGCTCACTTCTCGATCGGGACGCCGACGAGGGAGCCGTACTCCACCCAGCTGCCGTCGTAGTTCTTGACGTTCTTCTTGCCGAGCAGCTCCCGCAGGACGAACCAGGTGTGGCTCGAGCGCTCGCCGATGCGGCAGTAGGCGATCGTCTCCCGGCTGTCGTCGAAGCCCTGCTCGGCGTAGAGCTTGGCCAGCTCCTCGTCGGACTTGAAGGTGCCGTCCTCGTTGGCGGCCTTGCTCCACGGGATGTTGATCGCCGTGGGCACGTGGCCGGCCTTCTGCGACTGCTCCTGCGGCAGGTGCGCGGGCGCGAGGATCTTGCCGGAGAACTCGTCGGGCGAGCGGACGTCGACGATGTTCTTGCTGCCGATGGAGGCCACGACCTCGTCGCGGAACGCGCGGATCGAGAGGTCCGGCTCGCTCGCCCGGTACTGCGTGGCCGGGCGCTGCGGAGCGTCCTTGGACAGCGGGCGCCCGTCCAGCTCCCACTTCTTCCGGCCGCCGTCCATCAGCTTCACGTCGGAGTGGCCGTAGATCTTGAAGTACCAGTAGGCGTAGGCGGCGAACCAGTTGTTGTTGCCGCCGTAGAGCACGACGGTGTCGTCGTTGCCGATCCCCCGGGCCGACATGAGCTCCTCGAAGGCGCTCTTGTCCAGGAAGTCGCGGCGCAGCGGGTCCTGCAGGTCCTTCTTCCAGTCCAGCTTGACGGCGCCCTCGATGTGGCCGCCGTCGTAGGCGCTGGTGTCCTCGTCGACCTCGACGAGGACGATGCCGGGCTGGCCCAGGTGCTCCTGGACCCAGTCGACGGTGACGAGCACGTCGTTGCGGCTCATGGTGGTGGTCCTCCGGATGATCGGTGTGCGGTCGGTCGGTCTGGTGCTGCAGGGACGACGCTGATCGCTCGGACCGCGGAACTCACGGGAGAGAGGGGCATCCCGACGGCGCGGAGAGCGCGTCTGGACGGCGCGGTGCCGCCCTCAGAGGGCGGGACACAGGCAGCTGCCGACGCGGCACAGGTCGACTGTGCGGCGCGAGGTCAGCAGGATGCCCACGGCGCGAGGGTAGCCGATCACCGCGCCCCGCCCACGTGGGCGTCCACCAGTGCGAGGAGTTCCTCCGGCCGGGGTGCGCCGGTGCTGCGCCCCACGAGCGCTCCGGCCCGGTCGAGGTAGAAGAGCGTGGGCGTCCGCCGGACGCCGAGCTCACGCACCTCGTCCAGGTGGCTCTCCGCGTCGACGTGCACCGTGACGAGGCCGGGTCGGGTCGCCTCCAGCCGGGCCAGCCGCGCCCTGGTCGCCCGACACGGCCCGCAGAACGCGGTGGAGAACTGCACCACGGTCAGGTCCGCCTCGGCCGGTCGCACGCCGAGCCGTCCGAACACCGCAGTCGTGTCCACCGCATCCACCTCCGCTCCGGGCACCGGCTGGCACGAACCGGGGCCACCAGGGCGCTATTCCGGCCGGAGAACCGTGTCCTCGGCCACCGCGCGCACCTCGACGCCGTCCTCCGCGGGGGTCACGTCCGTGAGCCGGAGCCCGTAGGGCAGCTCCACGGGGTACCGGAGGTCGAGCAGCTCGGTGACCCGGCCGACGAGGGAACGGGGCACCTCGACGCCGGCACCGGCGACGCGGTCGACGTCGACGACGAGCTCGTCCCCGTCGACCGAGACGGTGCCGGCTGCGGTGAGCGGCAGCGTGCGGCCGAGCAGCTCGACCGTCCGGGTGATCCGGAGCCCCTCGCCCTCGCGCTCCAGCGTGGTGTCCCCGCCGAGCTCCCGGGCGAGCAGCTCGTAGGAGAGCGTCGCCGTCCCGTCGATGCGCTCGACGGGCACCTCCTGCACCGTCCCCGACCGCAGCTCGGACAGGGGCAGGTGCACACCGCGGAGGGTGACGTCGGCGCGGGTGCCCTCGGGCTGGCCCAGGTCTTCCGCGGTCAGCGAGACGTGGACCTCCTCGTAGCGCCCGCCGACGGCCTGGGTGAGGAACGGGAACCCGCGGACGTCGACCTCCGGGCGGCCGGCCAGCTCGTCCTGGCTCGCCAGCTGCTCGGCGACCCGGTCCTCGGCGAAGCCCACCGCGACCCGGTCGAGCAGGACGCCGACGCCGAGGAGCAGGACCAGGAGGACGGCGACGACCTTCACAGGACGGTCAGCAGGGCCAGGGCCACCGGGGCGCAGGCGGCGAAGGGCAGCACGACCTGCACCACGGTCGGTGCCCACGGGGAGAGCGCCTCCGCCTGGCCCTCGCTGGTCGTCTCGACGGCGAGGTAGCTGCCGGCCACGGCCACCAGCGCCACCACCCCGGCGACGACGGCACCGACGGCCGGTGCGCGCAGCGCACCGAGCTCGGCCAGGTCGCGGACGGCCCAGGCCGTGCCCGCGCCCGCGAGCACCGCGAGGACGATGCCGAGCAAACCACGGGGGACGCCGGGGGCGAGCTGCGGCCGCGGCAGCACCTGGTCGACCAGGTGGCCGACCAGGAGCGCGACCCCGGCCACCAGGGCGGTCGTGGCCAGGCGGCCGTCGTCGGCCCGGCCCAGCGGGAGGAGCACCGCGAGTGCGCCGACGGCGGTGATCAGCACGGCCGACCCGGCCAGCGAGTCGACCAGGTCGTGCCGTGGCGAGCGCAGCATCTGCTGCAGGACGGCGGCGAGGAAGCCGATGCCGAGCACGGCCAGCAGACCGCCCGGACCCGGGTCCTCGGGCAGCGCCAGCGCGAGGTCCGCCGCCACGGCGGCGGCCGTGCCGACGGCGAGCGAGGCCGCGAAGCCCTGCATCCCGGTGGCGAGCACCCAGGAGAGGACCAGCGCCAGCTGCAGCACGAGCACGGCGGCGAGCGCGCCCACCTCGCCGACCGCCGCCGGGAGGCCGGCGAGCAGGCCCGCCGCGACGACGGCGAGCCCCGCGGCCGACAGGTGGTGCGGTCGGGCCGGTGTCGTCGACGGGACCGCGGTGGGGCTCACGCGCCGATCGTCTCAGAAGCCCGACGCCCGATCCGCCCGACGAGCGGAGCGCTCGCTCCGCTCTCGGCGTGTCCGGGCCCCGGGACCACCCGTGCGGTGGCGGTGGGCCTGCGGGCGGCACTTCGACCGGCCGCCTCCGCGGCAGCTGGGGCTGTCCGGCAGGCACGTCCGCTATCCTGCTGGCTCACCTCGACAGCGTTGTCGCAGGTCCGGTCGGCGCCCGCCGGCCCCGGACCCCGGAGGAGACGACATGCGACTCGTGCTCATGACCGCCGCACGTCAGGCCACGACCGAGGTGCTGCCCGCCCTGGGGCTGCTCGGCCACCAGGTCCGCGTCGTGGCGCCCGAGCTCTCCAGCCTCCTCGACGGCGACTCCGGCGACGTGGTCCTGGTCGACGCCCGGTACGACCTCATCCAGGCGCGCACCCTGTGCGGGCTGCTGTCCTCCACCGGGGTGGCCTCGGCGCTGGTCGCGGTGCTCTCCGAGGGCGGGTTGGTCGCCCTGTCCGCGGACTGGGGCGTCGACGACGTCCTCCTGGACACCGCCGGCCCGGCGGAGGTCGACGCCCGGCTGAAGTGGGCGACCGCCCGGCGGCTGGCCGCGACCACCCCGGCCGACGGCGCCGACGGCGGGGTCACCCAGGCCGGTGAGCTGGTGATCGACGAGCACAGCTACTCGGCGAAGCTGCGTGGCCGCCCGCTCGACCTCACCTACAAGGAGTTCGAGCTGCTGAAGTACCTGGCGCAGCACCCGGGGCGGGTCTTCTCCCGCGCGCAGCTGCTCCAGGAGATCTGGGGTTACGACTACTTCGGCGGCACCCGCACCGTCGACGTCCACGTGCGCCGGCTGCGGGCCAAGCTCGGCACCGAGCACGAGGCGCTGATCGGCACCGTGCGCAACGTCGGCTACAAGCTGGACCAGCAGGTGGCCGACGCCACCGCCCGGGCCGCCGCGGAGGGCCGCGCCGCGACCGCCGAGGACAGGGCCGGCGCCGAACTGGTCTGATGGCCCGGTGATCGACGATCCCGACGTCGCCGGCGTCCTCGCCCTGCTCCGCGCCGCCGGCGCCGCGGACGGGGTCCGCCCCGTCTCCGAGGAGGGCGAGCTGCGGCTCCGCCACGGGTCCCCCGGTGGGCACGACCTCACCGTCCACGACGAGGACGGCGCCCTGGCCGGCTACGCCCGCCTCGACGGCGACACCGCCGAGCTGGTGGTGCACCCCGAGCGGAGACGGCGTGGCCACGGCACCGCGCTGCTGCGCCGCCTCCTGGACGTCGCCGGCGACCGGCCGCTGAACGTCTGGGCGCACGGCGACCTGCCCGGATCCGCCGAGCTGCTCGCTCCGCACGGGTTCCGGCGGGCACGGGTCCTGCTGCAGATGCGGCGGGACCTGGCCGGCATCGACCCCGAGCCGCGACCCGAGCTGCCCGCCGACGTCCGGGTGGTGCCGTTCGTCCCCGGCCGCGACGAGGAGGCGTGGCTGGGGGTGAACGCCCGCGCCTTCGCCTGGCACCCGGAGCAGGGCCGGATGACGCGCGCGGACCTCGAGCTGCGCGAGGCCGAGCCGTGGTTCGACCCGGAGGGCTTCCTGATGGCCTGGCGGGGGGATCCGGGAGCCGGCGAGCTGCTCGGCTTCCACTGGACCAAGGTGCACCCGGCCGGGGACGCCGGTCCCGAGCCGGTCGGAGAGATCTACGTGCTCGGCGTCGACCCGGCGGCCCAGGGGCTGAGGCTCGGCCGGGCACTCACCGATCTGGGTCTGGCACACCTGCGCCGGCAGGGCCTCGAGGAGGTGCTGCTGTACGTCGAGGAGGACAACGCGGCGGCGGTGCGCTTGTACGAGGGGCGGGGGTTCCGCCGGTTCGCCGTCGACGTCGCGTGGCACCGGGAGTCGCAGCGCTCCTGAGGCCGTTCGGCGGCTACGGGGCGGGAGCGCTCAGGACGACGTGGCGGAACCCCGACGGGCCGGGTCACCGCGGTACGCCGACTGGTCGTCGTCCTCCCCGAGGAGGTGGTCCCGGAGGAAGGTCTTCGGGTGGTAGCGGCGGAGGTCGACGTCGCGGAGGTGTTCGAAGTCCCCGCCGAGGGTGTCGTGCAGCTGTCCGCGCACACCGGTCACCGCACCCCGCACCCGCTTCAGGCCGCCGGCGGCGTCCTTCGCCAGGTCCGGCAGCCGCTCCGGGCCGAAGATGAACAGCGCGGCCAGGCCGAGGACGACGATCTCGCCCCACCCGATGGAGCTGAACACCGGCGCTCCCCTCAGGATCGATCAGCGGACAGGACTCAGCCCAGGGCGGGGACCGCGTGCCCGACGGCGGCCTCGGTGGCGATCTCCCCCGCCCAGCTCCGGACGGCTCCCCAGTTCCGGAGATCGCCTCCCGCGCCGCCGGTCGGCCAGACGCTCCGTTCGGCGGCCGAGAGCAGCCGCCGCTCCAGCCGGCCGCTGAACAGGCGGTGACCGCGGGCCCCGATGCGGTCACCGAAGGAGCGCGCGTCCCCGTCGCCACCGTCGGAGCACCCCGGGTGGCTGGCGCCCAGTCCGCTGGAGAACAGCCACGTCGGGCGGCGGAGCAGCTCCGGGGCGACGGCCTCGACGTAGCGCCGGGCCGGCTCCAGCCAGCGGCCCGAGTAGACGGCGCTGCCGAGCACGACGGCGTCGAAGTCGGCCGGGTCGGGCAGCAGCTCCACCGGGGCCAGGGTCGCGGACAACCGACCGCTGCGTCCCGCAGGCGATGCGGACAACCCCCGGGCCATCTCGGCGGCGATCTCCCTGGTCGACCCGTGCCGGCTGGCGAAGGCCACCAGCACGCGGGGACCACCGCTGCCGCCGGTCCGGGCGGTCAGCGAGGTGAGGAGATCCCCGGTTCCGGGAGGACAGGCCCGGACGGGCGTGGGGGTCGCGCCGGGGCTCGTCGCCAGCAGGTGGGTCATGACCGTGGACGCTATGCGGCACGGGACCGCGTCGGCGTGAACTCCGGGGGAACAGCCGCCGACCCCGGGAGAGCCGGTGCAGAGGGCTCCCGAGTCCCGCGCGCGCGGAGGCCGGCGCCGCAGGAGAACGCGCGGTCGGCCGGCTCGCCGCCGGGTGAACTCGACGCCCCGACCGTTGTCCGAGGGTTCGCCCGCGGGCCGTCCGAGCGCCTCATGGCGTGCCTAGCGTCCGACAGGCCCTGGGGTTGCACCGGCCCCGCGGACCCACTCCGAGGAGACACGGTTCATGACCATCTCGTTCGATCGACGCAAGTTCCTGCAGCGCGGCGCAGCGGTCACCGCCGGCACGATGCTGGCCAGCGGCACCCAGCTCCTGGGGGCGCACGGCGCGCTCGCCGCCCCCGGCGCTCGCGGCCAGCAGCTGAAGGCCCCCGACAACGGCGGCTACGGCCCGCTGCAGCCCACGAAGGACCGGACCACCGGGCGGACCCTGCTGAACCTGCCGGCCGGCTTCGAGTACGCCTCGTTCGGCCACGCCGCCGAGTACGCCGCCGCCCTCGGCCTGCCGGCCGCGGTCGGCTCCGACGGGTACCCCACCCCCGGCCGTCACGACGGCATGGCGACGTTCACCGAGCCCCAGAGCTACCGGGGCATCATCAAGCTGGTCCGCAACCACGAGCAGGGCTACTCGCCGATCGACGCAGGGCAGGAGCCGGGGGACTACACCGGCCGCGACTACGACCGCGACCTGATCGGTGACCCGGCGTCGGCGTACGACCCGATGGCCGCCGGTGGGACCACGACCCTGACGTTCGACACGCGTTCGCTGACGCTGGTCGACAGCTTCATCAGCCTCAACGGCACGTCGGTCAACTGCGCCGGCGGCCCGACGCCCTGGGGCTCCTGGCTGAGCTGCGAGGAGACGGTCAACGGGACCCAGAACGGGTTCACGAAGAACCACGGCTACATCTTCGAGGTCCCGGCCAACGCTCCCGACCGGAAGCGGAGCCGCGGCCCCTTCCCGGAGATGGGCCGGTTCGCGCACGAGGCGGTGGCCGTCGACCCGGCCAACGGGACCGTCTACGAGACCGAGGACAGCGGCAACACCTCCGGGTTCTACCGCTTCCTCCCCAACAAGCCGGGCTACCTGGCCGAGGGCGGCACCCTCCAGATGCTCGCCGTCAAGGGTCAGCCCCAGCTGAAGACGTACGAGGGCCACAGCGACCGCGTGGGCCAGCCGATGCAGGTCGAGTGGGTCACCATCGACGACCCGGACCCGGCCGACATCACCACGGAGTCGGTCTTCAACCAGGGCTTCGCCAAGGGTGGCGCCGCCTTCGCCCGTCTCGAGGGCTGCTGGTACGACGGGGGCAGCATCTTCTTCAACGCCACCAGCGGCGGTGACGTCGGCGCCGGCCAGGTGTGGGAGTTCCGGCCGCGCGGTCGCTCCGGCGGCCAGCTGATCCTGCTCTTCGAGTCGCCGTCCCCGGAGGTGCTCGACGCGCCGGACAACCTGACCGTCAGCCCCCGCGGCGGGCTGGTCCTGTGCGAGGACGGCGGCGGTGAGCAGTACGTCCGCGCCCTCAACGAGCGGGGCGAAATCTTCGACTTCGCGCGCAACAGCATCGAGGGCACGGAGGACGACATGAACAACGAGTTCGCCGGGGCCTGCTTCAGCCCGGACGGCGACGTCCTCTTCGTCAACATCCAGACCCCGGGTGTCAGCTTCGCCATCCGCGGCCCCTGGGAGAAGGGCGCGATCTGACGCCCGGTACCTGCGCGGGGCTCCGGCACGCACGCTGACGCCTCGGTCCACCGGCTGCGCCCCGGCATCTCCCCGGATGCCGGGGCGCAGTCGCGTGTCCCGGGTCGTCCATCGCCCCCCCGTGACTCTTCGATCCGCCGTCGCGCCGGCTCTGCCTCGCGGACACCGCACATCCACCCGGACCCGCGACCGTGTCGTCGTGCCCCTTGCCCCAGACCACGCCGGCCGGCCCGACGCTCCCGGCCGCTCCCGGACCCGCCGGCGCGGATGCGCGTCGATCCCCGTGGACGCCGGCGTCCGGGGAGTCCGCGCCCGGCACCTCCCCTCCTGGCCTTGCGGGTGCCCCCGCACGAGCCCGTCGACGTCGAGGCGCCCGCTCGGCCGGAGCGCTCGGTGACGTCGCCGCTGGAGCGGAGCCCGCTGCAGACGCCGGCGGATCACTGCGGGTGGGCTGACGGCCCTCGCGCCGACGCGGCGACCCGCCGGCGCCGGTCGTGTCGCCTGGTCGGGGCGCTGCTGGCCGCGGCGATCCGCGTCCCGCTGCGGGCAGGCGCCGGCGGGAACGGCCGGCGGCGGGCCGCCGTCTGCAGCGCCGCCGGCATCCTCACCGCGCTGGGGGTCCGCGTCGAGGTCGTGAACCCGCCGCGGCCCTGGCCGCGCCCGCGGACCGGCCACCTCGTCGTGAGCAACCACGCCTCCTGGCTCGACGGGCTCGCTCTGCTCGTCGCCGTGCGGGCGACACCGGTGGTCGAGGCCGGCGAGCGGGACCGGGCGCTCGTGGGCCGGCTGGCACGGCGCCTCGGCGTGGTGGTCGTGGAGCCCGAGCGACCGCAGTCGGTCGCGGCAGCGGCTGCGGAGGTCGCTGCACGACTCCGTCGCGGCGAATCCGTCACGGTGCGCCCGGAGGGAGCACCGAGCTGCAGCGGACCGGTCCTGGGCTTCCGCCCGGTCTTCTTCCAGGCCGCCGTGGACGCCGGCGCGGCGGTGTGCCCCGTGTCGATCCGGTACCGCACCGCCACCGCGGGGCCCACCGGCCGGCACGTCTGCGTCGGTGGCTCGCTGGGGAGCAGCATCCGACGGGTCCTCGCCACGCGGGACCTCGTGGTCGAAGTGCACCTGCTGCCCGCGCTGGAGGCGACCACGCACGACCGGAGGGCCCTCGCGGCGCACGCGATCGGTGGTGCCGGCCGGCCCCTGCCATCGCCGGACGGCAGCACACCCGGCCCCGCCCGGTCGAGCTCCACCCTCGGCCGGCCCGGGATCCCCGTCCCGCGCCGGCACATCCCGCCGGCCGCTTGAGGCGACGCCGACGGGACACCGCCGCGCTACAGCCCGACGCCGGCGCCCCGGCGACCGCGACCGCCCCGCCGGCCGCGGCAGACCCCTGCGACGAGCGGGGTCAGCACCAGGGCCGCGGGGAAGGCGAACGGTCCCAGGCCGCCGGCGGACACCTCGCCCGTGCTCACCAGGGCGGCCCCTGCGGTCCCCGCGGCGACGGCCGATGCCGCCAGGACGAGGACCCGCACC
Organism: Blastococcus sp. SYSU DS0616; assembly: GCF_054051015.1. Taxonomy (NCBI): domain Bacteria; kingdom Bacillati; phylum Actinomycetota; class Actinomycetes; order Geodermatophilales; family Geodermatophilaceae; genus Blastococcus; species Blastococcus sp. SYSU DS0616. Next base: position 7,393 of record NZ_JBJHAJ010000010.1, on the reverse strand, counting down.
GCGCGACCGCACTCGCGTTCGGGGTCGCCGGACTCCACCGGCGGCTCCCCCGCCTGGTGGACCATCGACGCGCCCGCGGCGACCGCCAGCACCGCGGCCGCCAGCAGCAGCAGGACGGCGACCATCGTGGTCACGCCCCGCGGATCTCGACGCGGCCGGAATGGCTCCTCACGGGCCCACCGTCGGCGGTCGACGTGACCCCGGGGTGGCGCGGACGTGTCAGCCGGCTGGAGTCTGCGAGGCGTCTCCGGGCGCCGACCGCCCCCCTGACGGCGACCTCCGCGACGCCTGGTGACACCGACCCGGGAGGACACGCCCCGAGCCGCACCCGGTCTTGCCCGGCAGGCAGCGCCTGAGGGACCATCGTCCCTGGCCGACGTGACGCCGGCCACCCATGATCATCTCAGTCCTCTGCGGTCGTTCACCCTGCGTTCACCTGCCCTCGGTAAGCGCGCCACCTGAGGTCCCTAGCTTCGGTCGCGTCGGTCCCACGCTGCCCGGAAGACGTCCGGGCGAACCTGAGAGGCCCTGAGTTGAAGCTCAGCACCAAGACGCGCGCCACCACGCTCTCCGTGGCGCTCGCCAGCACCCTCGCGCTCGCCGCCTGCGGCGCGTCCAACGAGTCGAGCAACGCCGGTGGGGGTAGCGACGCCGGCAGCGGCGGCGAGCTGAGCGGCACGCTCGTCGGCGCCGGCGCCAGCAGCCAGCAGGCGGCCATGCAGGGTTGGACCGCGGGGTACAACAGCGTCCAGCCGGACGTGACCGTCAACTACGACCCGGTCGGCTCGGGCGGTGGCCGCGAGCAGTTCCTCGCCGGCGGTACGGACTTCGCCGGCTCGGACGCCGCGCTGGACGAGGAGGAGCTCGCCGAGGCCGAGGAGCGCTGCGGGACCTCCGGGGTGTTCGAGCTGGTCAACTACATCGCGCCGATCGCCGTGGTCTACAACCTCGAGGGCGTCGACGAGCTGAACCTCTCCCCCGAGACGCTCGCGGGGATCTTCAACCAGCAGATCACCAACTGGAACGACCCGGCGATCGCCGCCGACAACCCCGACGCGACGCTGCCCGACCTCCCGATCACGCCGGTCAACCGTGCCGACGACTCCGGCACCACGGAGAACTTCACCGAGTACCTGGCCGCCGCGGCGGCCGACGCGTGGCCGCACGAGCCCGACGGCGTCTGGCCGGTGTCCGGCGGCGAGGCTGCCCAGGGCACCTCGGGCGTGGTGAGCGCGGTCGGCGCCGGCAACGGCGCCATCGGCTACGCCGACCTGAGCCAGGCCGGCAGCCTCGGCGTGGCCAACATCGGGGTGGGCGACGAGTTCGTCGAGCCGTCCGCCGAGGCCGCGGCCGCGGTCGTCGAGAACTCCGAGACGCTGGAGGGCCGCGGCGAGTACGACTTCGCCATCGAGCTCGCCCGCGACACGACGGAGTCCGGCAACTACCCGATCGTGCTGGTCAGCTACCACGTCGGCTGCATCGAGTACGAGGACCAGGAGACCGCTGACCTGGTCAAGGACTTCATGGGCTACGTAATCAGCGAGGAGGGCCAGCAGGCCGCCGCCGAGGCCGCCGGGTCGGCGCCGATCTCGGACTCCCTGCGCGAGCAGAACCAGTCCGCGATCGACGCGATCACCGCCGCCGGCTGATCCGGCACCATCAGTGACGGCCCGGAGCGTCTGAGACGCTCCGGGCCGTCACTCCGCCCGCCGCCGGCGGGCACACCCGACGGGCACCCCATCGACGCGCAGCAGACGGAGCAGCGGTGACAGTCAGCAGTCCCCCGCAGGAACCGACGGCTCCCCGGGCAGTACGACGGCCCGGCGACCGGATCTTCGCCGGCAGCGCCAAGGGCGCCGGGATCCTCATCCTCGTCATCCTCGCCGGGGTGACCGTCTTCCTCCTCGCCGAGTCGCTCCCGGCGCTGACCGCGCCGGCGGAGGAGCTCCCGGGCGAGGCCGGGCTGGTCTCCTACGTCTGGCCGCTGATCTTCGGCACGCTGCTGTCCGCCGCGATCGCCCTGCTGGTGGCCACGCCGCTGGCGGTCGGCATCGCGCTGTTCATCACCCACTACGCGCCGCGCCGGCTGGCCCAGGTCCTCGGCTACGTCGTCGACCTCCTCGCCGCCATCCCGAGCATCGTCTACGGGTTCTGGGGCATCTTCTGGCTGGCGCCGCGGCTGGTCCCCTTCTACCGCTGGCTCGAGGAGAACCTCGGCTTCATCCCGCTGTTCGCCGGCCCGGTCTCGGCCACAGGCCGGACGATGCTCACCATCGGCCTGGTGCTGGCGGTCATGATCCTGCCGATCGTCAGCGCCATCTCCCGCGAGGTCTTCACCCAGGTGCCCACGTTGCACACGGAGGCCGCGCTCGCCCTGGGGGCCACCCGGTGGGAGATGATCAAGATGGCGGTCATCCCCTACGGCAAGAGCGGCGTCATCGGTGGCGCCATGCTCGGCCTGGGACGCGCACTGGGCGAGACCATGGCGGTCGCCATCATCCTCTCCGGCTCGGCCGCCGGCATCACCTTCGCCCTGATCTCCAGCGCCAACCCGCAGACCATCGCGGCGAACATCGCGCTGCAGTTCCCGGAGCAGACCGGGCTCGGTGTCAACACGCTGATCGCCAGTGGCCTGGTGCTGTTCGTGATCACGCTCCTGGTCAACATGCTCGCCCGCTGGATCGTCAACCGCCGGGCCGACTTCTCCGGAGCCAACTGATGAGCACGTCGATGCAGCAGCGCAGCACGGGCGTCAGCGCCCCGGGCACGCCCCCCGAGCGGCGCGGGGAAGGCCGGCTCCCCCAGTGGGCGCCGTGGGCCTGCTTCGCCGCCGCCCTGGCGCTGGCGGCCCTCATCGGGTTCCTGACCAGCCCGAACATCGTCCTGCTGGTCATCTACACCGTCGTCCTGGGCACCATCGCCGTCTACGCGACGTCGCGCGTCGTCGAAGGCCCCCGGCGGGCCGTCGACCGGCTGGTCACGTGCCTGGTGGTGACGGCGTTCGGGATCGCCATGGTGCCCCTGGTGTCGCTCGCCTACGAGGTGATCCGCCGCGGCGCGGAGCGGTTCGACGGCGAGTTCTTCGGCGCGTCGCTCCAGGGCATCATCGGCGAGGGCGGTGGCGCCTACCACGCGATCATGGGCACGCTGATCATCACCGCGCTGACCACGCTCATCTCGGTGCCCATCGGCCTGATGACCGCCATCTACCTGGTCGAGTACGGCTCCGGCCGGCTCAAGCGATCCATCACCTTCTTCGTCGACGTCATGACCGGCATCCCGTCGATCGTCGCCGGCCTCTTCGCCTACGCCCTCTTCGTGATCTTCTTCGGCCCGGGGATCCGGCTCGGCATCATGGGTGCCGTGGCCCTCTCGGTCCTGATGATCCCCGTCGTGGTGCGGTCGGCCGAGGAGGTCCTGAAGCTGGTGCCCAACGAGCTGCGCGAGGCCGCCTACGCCCTCGGCGTGCCGAAGTGGCGCACGATCCTCAAGGTCGTCATCCCCACGGCGATCGCCGGCCTCGGGACCGGCATCACGCTGGCCATCGCCCGCGTGATCGGCGAGACCGCTCCGCTCCTGGTGACCGTCGGCATCACCAACGCCACCAACTTCGATCCGTTCGACGGCCGCATGGCCACGCTGCCGGTCTACGCCTACTACCAGCTGACCCAGCCGGGTGTGCCCCCCGAGCACGCGATCGCCCGGGCCTGGACGGCAGCCCTGGTCCTCGTCATGCTGGTCATGGGCCTCAACGTGGTCGCTCGCCTGATCAGCCGCTTCTTCGCCCCCAAGACCAGTCGCTGAGCTTCATCCACCCAGGAAGGGACCACCCCCGTGGCCAAGCGCATCGAGGTGTCGGATCTCGACATCTACTACGGCAAGTTCCTCGCCGTGCAGGGCGTGAACGTCTCCATCGAGCCGCGCAGCATCACGGCGCTTATCGGGCCGTCGGGCTGCGGCAAGTCGACGTTCCTGCGTGCGCTCAACCGCATGCACGAGGTCATCCCCGGTGCGCGCGTCGAGGGCAAGGTCGTCATGGACGGCCAGGACCTCTACGGCTCCGACTCCGACCCCGTGACGGTCCGCCGGCAGATCGGCATGGTGTTCCAGCGGCCGAACCCGTTCCCGACGATGTCCATCTACGACAACGTCGCCGCCGGCATGCGCCTGAACGCGAAGAAGATGAAGAAGTCGGAGACCGACGAGCTCGTCGAGCGCTCGCTGCGCGGAGCCAACCTGTGGGAAGAGGTGAAGGACCGCCTCGACCGGCCCGGCTCGGGCCTCTCCGGTGGTCAGCAGCAGCGGCTCTGCATCGCCCGCGCCATCGCCGTCGAGCCCGACGTGCTGCTCATGGACGAGCCGTGCTCGGCTCTGGACCCGATCTCGACGCTGGCCATCGAGGACCTGATGACCGAGCTCAAGGAGCGGTTCACGATCGTCATCGTGACCCACAACATGCAGCAGGCGGCCCGGGTCAGCGAGCAGACCGGCTTCTTCAACCTCAACGGGGTCGGGCAGCCCGGCCGGCTGATCGAGTTCAACCCGACCGAGAAGATCTTCAGCAACCCCGACGAGAAGGCGACCGAGGACTACATCTCCGGCCGCTTCGGCTGAACGGCCCTGGTGCAGGGCCCCGCCGCGAGCCTGCGAGCGGTGGGGGGGCACCAGGGTCCTTCTACTAGCAGGTGACGGCGGCCGCCTCCGGCTCGGGGGCGGCCGCCGCCGTGTCCGGCGCGGCCTGGACCGGCTCCCGGGCACCGACCTCGACGGGCACGACCGTGGAGTAGCCCGGTCCGATGACCAGCTGGACCGTGTCGACGATCGCATCGCTGGGCTCGATGACGGCGCCGGGGACCGCGGCGGCCACGGTGCGGGCCTGCTCCAGCGCACCCGGCCCGTACCGGACGACGCTCTCGTTCACGGTGCCCGGCTCGTTGCCCACCGCGCCCACGGCGAAGCCCTGCCCCCGGAGCGCGTCGGCGACCGTGGCGGCCAGCCCGGTGGTGGCCGTGCCGTTGAGCACGTCCACGGTGATCTCACCGGGGGCCGCGGTGAGCGGCTCGGGCGCCGCCGGCTCGGGGGCCTGCTCCGGCGCCGGTTCGGGCGCGGCCGCCTCCGGCGCCTCCGGGGTGGCCAGCAGCTCTGCCGGCACCTGGGCGCCGTCGATGACCGCGTCGAAGAGCGCGCGCGTGCCCTGCCGATCGAGGACCACGTAGGCCTCATCGGTGCCGGCCGGCACGTAGCCGACCTGGGCGACCGGCAGCGCGGCGCGCTGGACCGCGTCACCGGAGAGGTCGCCGAGCGTGGCAGCGAGGACGCGCAGATCCCCCAGCGTCGTCTGCTCGTCGACCGTCAGCGCATCCGCGGCCCGGGAGAGGAAGCGGGTGAGGGTGACCGGGTCGAGCACCGTGTCCGCGGACATCGCGGCCCGGAGGGTGGAGGTGAGCAGCCGCTGGGCGCGTTCGGCGACGGCCGCACCGGTGACGTCGACCCCGCTGTCCCCCGGCTCCAGGAAACCCGACGCCGCGGCGCCGGACAGCTCGGACGGCCCGGCCGGGGGCGGGGTGGCCGCGGCAGCGGTGGTCGTCGAGGGAATGACGCAGACGGGGACACCGCCCAGGGCGTCGACCATCCCGGGGAGGCCGGCGAGGTCCACGCCGAGGTAGTGGTCGATCCGGAGGCCGGACAGCTGCTGGACCGCCCGCACCGTGCACGCGGGCCCGCCCTGGAGCAGCGAGCTGGCGAACGCCTCGGTGACCGGGTCGCGCAGCGTGCCGTCGGGCGTACGGCAGACCGGGGTGTCCACGAGCGCCGTGGGGGGCACGCTGACCAGCGCTGCGCGGTCACCCTCGGCCGAGACCGAGACGACCAGGGTGGCCACCGACGCCGCACCGGTCTGCCCGGGGACGCCCGTACCGACGACCAGATAGGTCTCGGCGGCGTCCTGCAGACCCGGGGCGAGGACCTCGGGGCCGTCGACCGCGAGCGCGTCGACCCGGTCGATGCTCTGGTCGACGTAGAAGTACAGCGCCAGGTGGTAGAGGACGACCACGCCCACCACCGCGGCCAGCGCCGTTCCCGCACGCATCAGGCGGCGGCGACGCGGGCTGCGCGGGGGGCGGTCAGCGGCCCGCCGGCGGGTGGCGCCCGACGGGCGCGGCGGCGGAGCCAGCCCGGGGAGCGGGGGGATGGGTCCACTGCGCCGGGAGGGCCGCTCGTCGGGCGCCCAGGCCGTCGGTGTCCCGGCCGCCGACGACCGGTCCGGCGCGGACGGGACCGGGGGAAGTCCTGGCTGCGCACCGGCCGCCGGTGACACCCCCGGCTCGGCGCCGGGGACCGGCGGGAGGCCGGGCTGCGACCCCGCGACGCGGCCGGGCCGGGCGGCGCCGGGGACCGGCGGGAGCCCGGACCGGACGGCGGGGGCGTCCGCTGGGCCGGCCGGAGGGATGCCGGCGCCGGGCCCGGAGAGCGGACCGCGCTCGGCCGGCCGCGGCTGGTCGCCGCCTCGGGCCGGATCTGCCGCCTCCCGCCGGCCATCGGGGGCAGCGGTGTCACCGCGGGAGGACGACGGCTGGGCAGAGCCCCGCCGAGCGGCCCGTCGACCACCGACGGCGTTGCCCTGCCGGGCGAGGAGCTGCTCGACGGTCACCGGCTCCGCGACGCCGTCGGCCGGGGCGCGCCCCCGGCGGGTGCGACCGGGGACGTCGCGGCCATCCGCGTCGCCCCACCTCGGCTGATCACCCACAGGTGTCGACACCTTTTCGTCGTCCGCATGTCCCTGCCTGTCGTCCCACGATACGGGCGGATCTGCGATCGCCACGCCGACGCGCGGGCGCCGCTGCGCCGACGTGCGGCCCGATCGGGGCGAGGGGCGCAACCGAATGGTGGGCCACCGGCGCACTGCGTACCGTCCACACGGTGCGCCTGCCCTCCGTTCCCGGCCCGTCCGACGTCTTCGCCGCGGTGGGCGGTCTGCGCGAGGGCGTGGCGGACGCCCTCGCTCTGGTGCCGCGGGCAGCCGGCGTCCTCGGCCGCGTGGAGCAACTGCTGGACCAGGCGTCCGGGATGGTTGCCCGCGTCGAGACGCTGCTCGACCGGGCGGACGTGGCGATCACCGGTCTGGACGACACCCGGTTGGCCGCGGACGAGGCCATCGTCGCCGTCGGCCGGACCCGGATCGCCGCGGACGAGGCCATCACCGCCATCGGCGACACCCGTACCAAGGCCGACGACGCCATCGAGGCCATGGGCCACACCCGCACCAAAGCCGACGACGCCATCGAGGCCATGGGCCACACCCGCACCAAAGCCGACGACGCCATCGAGGCCATGGGCCACACCCGCACCAAAGCCGACGACGCCATCGAGGCCATGGGCCACACCCGCACCAAAG